>JARCMA010000263.1 GCA_030248405.1 Microcoleus sp. MP8IB2.171 | reverse complement strand
GGGTGATATTTACCCAGCACCTCCCCGACGACGCGGGCGCATTTGCGGAATGGTCGATCGGGAGTCAAGCCCAATTCGTTCATGGCGTAGAGAATGCGTCGGTGAACGGGCTTGAGACCGTCCCTGGCATCTGGTAGCGCCCGACCGACTATTACGCTCATGGCGTATTCCAAGTACGATCGGGACATCTCACCACCCAGATCCGTCGGGATTATCCGCGACTCAGAGATACTCATAGGTTGAAAAACTCCGTTAAAACTTTAGATTTGACCGCTATAAATCCCAAAATGCGATAAAATCGATTTGGATTCAGTAGAGTTGCCAAATATTGCAAATTACTCCTAAAATTATATCACAATTTGCCTTGGATTTTATGGGAAAGTTGCCAGAAAAATTAAGGGACGAAACCAGGACAATTGATAATTTGACAGTTGGTGATTTAGTCATCAATTGGCAAAAGCTAGAAAGGGTTTTTTAGGGGGAAGGCTTTCATGCTTTGGTGAGTTTTTTTGAGGGTGATCTGAAAAAATAAAATGGTTGCCCGATCGCAATTTTAATTTCCCAAAACCGAAGGCCTTCTTAAAGCAAACTAAAAATCTAAAATCTAAAATCTAAAATCTAAAATCAGCCGATGCTACCCGTCATCTACTCCGAAGATTTCTTGCTGCACAAGACTGGAATGCTTCACCCAGAGCGACCAGAACGTTTAACGGCGATCGTCAACGCTCTGAAAGCTGCTCCTTGGGCGGCTCAAATTGAGTGGCAACTGCCCACCCCAGTGGCGCAGCGCGAAAAAGCACTGTTCTCGGCTATCAAAAAAGTTCACTCGCAAAGATACATCAAAGAAGTGGAACATTTGGCTCATCGGGGAGGCGGATACCTCGACGGCGATACGCCGATTTCTGCTGAAAGTTACGACGTAGCACTGCTAGCGGCGAGTGCTTGGCTCGATGGGGTCGATCGAGTGGTGGTTGCGGGGGAGCCGGCTTTTGTGCTGGCCAGGCCGCCGGGACACCACGCCGAAAACGCCCGCGCGATGGGTTTTTGCTTGTTTTCCAATGCTGCGATCGCTGCTCACTACGCCCTAGAACAGCCGGGAATCAATCGTGTCGCCATCCTCGACTGGGACGTGCACCACGGTAACGGCACTCAATCGTTGGTGGAAAACTGTCGCCAAATTGCCTACTGTTCCCTGCACCAATCTCCTTGCTATCCGGGAACCGGAGATGCCGACGAGCGCGGCAGCTACGACAACGTGCTGAACATTCCGCTGTATCCGGGCAGCGGTATAGCTGAATATCGGAGCGCTTTTGAATCTCTTGTGGTGCCGTTTTTGTCAAAATTTCAACCGGATTTGTTGATTGTCAGCGCCGGTTACGACGCTATTGTCTCCGATCCGCTGGCGAGTATGAATCTGGCCCCGTCAGATTTCGGTACTTTTACCGGATATTGCTTGCAAATCACCAGCCGCCTCGCCTTTGGTTTGGAGGGGGGTTACGCGCTCAAAGAATTGGCCGAGTCCGTGGTGGCGACTATTGAGCGATGCCTCAATTAGCTGGAAAATTGGCATAGGGAAAAATAGGCTTCTTGCAAAAGTCCTTTTAAGTAAATTTTCGGACGGGCTCTCCGGCCCATCCCACAAGAGAAAAAACTTTTTGTGGGATGGGCCGGAGAGCCCGTCCCAGCTATTTTTGCAAGAGGTCTAATGATGTTGAGAACCGATTAGAACGGGATTGAGGGCTTTTGAGGGCGATCTGGAAAGCTGAGATTTATCGCTGTCGCGATCGACCCTCTGCCCTCCTTCCCTCTTCCCTCTCACCTCTTCCTTCTTCCTTCTTCCCTCTTCCTTCGATCAACTGTCAACTGTCAACTGTCAACTGTCAACTGTCAACTGTGACAAGCATCACAAATTTAAGAGATCCAAGTCACTGGGCATCAAAGTCTTGGTCACAGATTTTTAACCAAAAAATCACACTGTGTCAATGTTTTCGATCGCCTTTGAAGTCGCTCCCAGAGTGCATAATACAAATACAACAAGCCTGTAAAAATTTTATCTGTCTCAATCAACTAGGAGGTTTATCATGTCAGTATCCCAAATGACACTCGAAGAGTTATTTGGTCAGGTCATGTTCTCCAGCGTCGTGACTCGCCACGACCGGAGACAGCTCAGATCTGCACTCTTAGAAAGAACACTGAATGAAGATGAGTATGCCATCATCAACCGACTGCTGTACAACGTTCGCCGCGGTTGGGTAAAAATTGTCGATTAAAGACGTGGCAGCCACTCCCTTTAGGGGAGTTAATACCATTTTCGATTTTCGATTTTCGATTAAAGAATTGGTAATGACTGATAACTATCGGGGTTGAGAGCACGGGCATACAGTTACATTTTTTGGGGAACTCGTTACAAGTATAAATTGCCACTTCGGGAAGTTTTTTGTGTTTAATACTTGGCTCGAAAGTGTGATGTGTTTGACCAGAGTGTTAATTATCAAAATCTCGCTACACATCAGCCTATAGGTAGAGATAATTATAAAATAACAGGTTTCGGGTGCATCTCTACTTGTTGAAAACTTGTGAGTTTTGAGTTGTTAACTAAAAAGTTATAATTAACTCAAAACTCATAATTTTTTGGATGTGAGATGGGAGATTGGAGAGTGGAAAAACTGATGAATATCAGGGTTGAAAACCGCTATAAAGTTAATATTTTTTAAACTGATATTAAGAATCAAAACTATAAGCAGTTTCCGGTTGAGGAGGAGTGTGCGATCGCCACAAGCACAGGAAGTCGGAATGTGCGATCGACCATTCCGGCAATTTGAGCTCAGAAGTGTCAAAATATTAACAACCAGTTCATCCCCAAAATATATGGCTCCCGCCGTTTTAATTGAAAATCTTCAGAAACGCTACGGCACTGTAGAAGCCGTTAAAGATGTTTCCTTCAAGGTAGAACCGGGGGAAATATTTGGTTTGCTAGGCCCCAACGGTGCAGGCAAAACCACAACCCTGCGGGTACTTTGTACTTTGAGTGCGCCCGATAGCGGACGCATTGAAGTGTCAGGCATTTCTGCTGTCAGCCAGCCGAGAATGGCCAGACAGAAACTCGGCTACGTCGCCCAAGAAGTTGCTCTCGATAAGGTGCTGACGGGGCGGGAACTCCTGCAACTGCAAGCAGCGCTTTACCATTTGCCGCGCCATACCATCAAAGGGCGGATTGACGAAATGGTGAAACTCCTGGGTTTGGAGGAGTGGGAAAATAAAAAGACGGGTACTTATTCCGGCGGTATCCGCAAACGCTTGGATTTAGCTGCTGGGTTGCTACATCAGCCGGATGTTTTGGTGTTAGACGAACCGACTGTCGGACTCGATATTGAAAGTCGGGTGGTGGTGTGGGATTTCCTGCGGCAGTTGCGGGAGGAAGGCACGACGGTGTTGATTACTAGCCATTATCTCGAAGAAGTGGATGCTTTGGCCGATCGCGTGGCGATTATTGACAAGGGTACGGTGATTGCTGAGGGAACGCCGGAGGAGTTGAAAAATCGCGTTGGGGGCGATCGGGTAACTTTGCGAATTCGGGAGTTTTCGCCACTGGAAGAAGCCCAAAAAGCCCAAGCTTTAATGCAATCTCTGCCTTTTGTACAAGAAGTAATTATCAACAGCGCCCAAGGAAATTCTCTCAATTTGGTAGTGGGTGCACAAAGTGACGCGCTTGTCACGATTCAGCAAGCATTGAAAGATGCGGGACTTCCTACTTTTGGGATTGCTCAATCTCGGCCGAGTTTGGATGATGTTTATTTGGCGGCTACGGGCAAAACTTTGTTGGATGCGGAGTTGGCGGCGGCTAGCAACCGCGATTTGAAGGCCGAGCAAAAACAGGCGATGCGGTCTTAAATTATACCAATTTCCCAAAGAGACATCTGTAGGGACACGGTACTCCCTCCGCTACGCTTCGCCCATTGGTGTCAACAATCGCCTGAAAACCTTTGTATCTCTGTTTTGTATCCAAGTCTAGATCCCCCTAAATCCCCCTTAAGAAGGGGGACTTTGAGAAGATTCTTGTCCCCCCCTTCTTAAGGGGGGCTAGGGGGGATCTGGCCTTAATCGCTAGACAGAAGGCCAGAACTACGTTTGACGTTAAGTTGACACGGCTTTGGGCACGGCGCCGTTTCCCTACCCGGGGCGATTCCCTAGGCATAGCTACGCTTAACGCACTTTTTGATGACAAGAAAGGGCGATCGTTTTTTTACACATCCAACACTTGCTCTGCTGTCAGCGCTAATTCGGGGAAAGTTCGGGAAATAATTCGCTCATCTCCTCGAAAAGCCGTCATTTGATAAACGCCATTTTCATCAAGCAGGTAAACAAAAACTGTAGGAACTTTGGGATTACCCAAATAATCGCGACTTCCCAAAGCCAAGTAATCGACAATCCAGTATTCAGAAATTCCCAAACGCTGATATTCATCCAGCTTGTCGATATAATCATCTTCCCAATTTGTCGAAACAACTTCTACAACTAATTGCAGCGGTTCAGTTATGGCTGAGTAGGCGAAAGGCTTCGATTCCCAGAGAGTTTTATCTATTACACTAACATCAGGATGGCGGCCTTGTTCTCTACCATTTGAGGTTAAAGTCCTCACCATAAATCTACCAGATACCCTATAATTGAGGGGGACGCGATCGATTTCTTTATCAAACTGTTTGACAAGGAAATCGGCAATATCCTCGTGCAGTCTTATTGGTAATATTTTCACAATTTCTCCATTAACAAGTTCATAGCGGCCTTCTTCCTCTGGAAGTTGCTTGAGGAATTGCTCAAAAGTGAGATTCTGCTTAATTTGGGTAGGAGTTACGGTCATGGTTTATTCTCATTTAGCTATATTTTTAAGACTATCCTGCAACTATTTTAACATACTCTTTTAACACAGGCGGCATCGTGAAAAAGGTTTCAGCTTCACAGCACAATTTTTCGATCGTTCCGCGTCTTTCTAGGGATTGTATTGCTGTAAATGATTCGGCTGGCGATGCTTGACATTTGGCAATCAATTCGGTAAACGAGACAGGTTCGATTTCGTTGCTGATTTGAGCGATCGCCTGTTTCTCTATTTGCGACAATCTCTGATAATGCTGCTGTAATATTGGCATCAATTCGTCGCTTAAAAAGGCTGGTTCGTAACTCAAGTATTGAGCGACTTTCCCGCCGAATAGGTTTTTGATTGTCTGAGCTGTTAATTTTAAATATAGTGGATTGCTGCCATAAAAATTTATCAAAGTCGGCCATTTTTCCTCATCGAGTAGACTGCTATCTTTGAGGATGGCGCTGGCGGCTACTTCGCTTAAACCGTTTAATTGTAAAAAGCGTACTTCTGAGCGATCTGCGGTGAAGGTGAGAATGTCTAAGGGTGCTTCCCAACTATTGAGGATTAAGCAACTGTTGTGGGGAAGTTTGCCGATGAGGTTAAATAGGGTTCCGTAATTTTCATATCCGGGTTTATAATGTCCTGCTATTTGTCCGCTGCTGAGAATTGTTTGTACGTCGTCTAGGATGATCAGGCAGCGGTGCGATCGCAATTTGTCGATTAGCAGCGATAGCAGTTCATCGGTGCTGGCTGGCAATTCGATTTCTGGTAGATTAGATAAAAATTTAAGTAGGCTTTTTAGGGTATTAAAGAGGGTTGGGGATGTGCCGAGACTTCGCCAAATTACATATTCAAATTGATGCTGGATTTGTGGGAGGAGGTTGAGTGCGAGATTGGTTTTGCCAATTCCGCTGAGTCCTAATATTGCGACTAGGCGGGTGCGATCCTGTACGATCCACTGTTGTAGGGTGGCGAGTTCGGATTTGCGATCGTAAAATGAGCTGATATCTGGTGCGTCTCTTAAGTCAAGTCGCGGTTTCTGTTGCGTGTCGTCTTCATTTGAGGTTTGTGTTGGGGGTGAGTTTTTTGAAGTTTTGGGATGGTGTAAGGTTTCTGTGCAAACGTTTATATTCCCTTTTTGGACAAGGTTAAAATGACCGGAATTTGAAATTTTAGAAATTTGATACCTTTCCATCGCAGAGCAAAAATTTGATTTAGTGATATTTTCCTCTAATACTTGTGAAAATAGTTGCCATAACTTTGAGGCAACATTTCTGATATTGCGTGGAGTAGAGTAGGATTCTTTAGCTATTTGGGGGTAAGTTTTACGTTGCCAAGCGCCCCGTACTACTGCCCGTTGGAGATCGTCCAAGCGTTTGCCCGTTTTATCAAAAACAAGGTTGTCAGCAAATCTTAAGATTTCTTCAGCATCCATTGGCTAAATAGTCGGAGGTTGTAGGAATTTTTTCCTATTCTATCAGAATTTTATGACATTTAGTGACACACCTGGCAAAAAGTGACAATTTATAACCTTAATTATTAAACAAAATTGCTGAAAGTTTATGGCATTTTATGACAATTTAAAACTGGAATTCACAGACTAAATTGTGTTGTGATAAACAGATAGTTGCCTCATCTTTTGACACAGGTATAAATATATGGATGAATTTTGGGATGAATTTTGCAATGCTATAGCTGGTGCGCTTGGTGAACTTTTCGTCAAAGCATTATTTACTAAAACTGGATTGAAAGTAGCACTTTCTGTTATGGGCGTAGGAATACCATTGGTTTATTATTGCAACTTGTCGCTGGTTGAATCTCAAGCAACAAGCATTGTCAAAGCTCAGTGTCGCAATAACTGGTATTTTTATTACAAAAATGGGAGGATGCCTTATAGAGGTAAAGCTTTGGGTAGCAACAAGACTTACAATTTCAAGGTTGTATCTACACGGTACAGTAATGTATCAATAATAGCCGCTCAGTCTATAAAGTCAGATTTCAGCAATTTTGTTGGCATTGCTTTTGGACCGGCGAGAAAGCAGGGTTATATGTGCACGATTTGCAAAAGCAATAGCTATTCTAATAGAAATATATCACCCATATTAACAAGTGGTTTACTTTCTTGCCCTAATGGATATCGTCCGGTGGAAAGAATCAAGCCATAAGGTCTAGGAAATACTAGGGATATCCCAAATCATTATGCAACTATATCCTAAGTCTTGACTGCAAAAGAGCGATTGCCCTTTCTTTCCTGAAGTGCGATCGCCCTTTCGCAACAATCTCAAGCCTTCAGACTCAAGTGTAAGTCTGCGACAATCGGCAATTCAAATACATTACTCTCTAAAAACCGCTTGGAGAAAAACATAACTTCTATATTTTCAATTTCCTCAGTTTCAGGATTGAGACGAGCAACAATGCCATAGTCTAGTTCTTGCGATTCTTGTTCTGCATAAGGCGAACATTTATTAATGTACAGAATATCGCCGACAGCATCGTATTTAAAAGTTAGTTTTTCTGCCATAATCTTTTCTTCGGTAACTGTTCAAATTACCCTCTACAGATTATTCAAAAAATCTTCCACTGAAATCCCAGCCTGATTTAAAATGCTTCCAAGAGTTCCAACTGCCAAAGTTTTTCGCTGTACCGGCACAACACAGCCTACCTCGATCGCCCCTTGCGGATTTTCCGGATCATCTACAAGTATTTGTTTCTTCAAAATAACGTGACTTCCCCGCTGGCGAACCCGGACAAACCCTAAGCGTTCTAAAGCACGGATAGCTTCTGCACTACTGACTCTGGGCAGTCTAGGCACTCAACACCTCAAATGTTGTTAGTAAACGCGGGGAAGTTTTAGGTAAAGAGAATTCCTCTAAATAGAGTTCTGTTGCTTCTTTCAGATTGGCGATCGCTTCTTCAATTGTTTCACCCTGGCTAGCAGTTCCCACTTCAGGACATTCTGCCACATAAACATCTTCTTCCCAATAAACGATTGCTGTAAAGATACGAGGCATATTTTTTGCAATACCTACTTAGTTCTCACTCTAATCCTTATTTTAGCACATCGGGCGATCGCCCTTCCTATCCTAAAGCGCGTGAAGCGAAGCTATCCCGTAGGGAATCGCCCTTTCATTAACTACCGATACTCAACTACCGATGCGATCGCTATTGCAATCTCATCCATAGTAGCAGTCGAAACTTCCCCAATCTTACGAATAAACCTTTGTACATCCATACCACGCAATTGCAGCACATCCACAGCCGAAACTTTCGTTAAATTATTAGCACT
>JARCMA010000262.1 GCA_030248405.1 Microcoleus sp. MP8IB2.171 | reverse complement strand
TAACTATAGCAATCCTCAATCATTTGTGAATTTCTTACTCCCTCCCCTTGATAAGGGGAGGGTTGGGGTGGGGTAAAAAGTTTACGACTCCTGCAAGGATTGCTATAATGACTAAATTAACTCTCGTACATCCGCGCTTCGGCAGCTTCGGGATTTTCTTCGCAATACTCGTCAAAAGCCGTTTTGTCAAGTTTGCTCGATCGCTGGTGAGCAGCCTCAGCCTGCATTTCCTCTACAATATCCCACGCTACCGCGCACTCTCTAGAAGTAGCGCCTTTTTCGGCACAGATAGTTCTGGCATCCGCGATCGCCTGTTCGATTTCTTCGTCAAATAAAATACTCTTCGGCTTCTCAAGAAAATCGCTTTTTGTCAAGATATCCGTGACCGAAATAATGCCCACTAGCTCGTCCTTAATCACCGGCGCCCTACGGATGCGGGTATTCGCGAACAACCTAGCCACATATTCCACGCCCAAGTCAGGATTCACCGTAATGCACGGTTTGGTCATAATCTCGAAGACGCGGACTTTTTTCGGGTCTACCCCGTAGGCTGCTACTTTATAGACAATATCCGTTTCCGTGACAATGCCGTAGGCATCTTGTTCGTGGCGGCGTTCCACAATCAACGCGCGCAAACACAAATCGTTCATCATCGCCACCGCTTCAGCTACCGTTGCTGAACCGCGAATGGTAACAACTTCTGTTGTCATAATATCTTGGGCTTTCATCATCATTTTTTATTGTTTCCCGCTGATAAAGTCTACTGCGTCGCGATTTGGGGCTGTCCATTTGATTTGTGATCATCATTAGGACTTACCCTCAGAAACCGGGTTTCTACCAAAATTTTGGGTTTAGTAACGATAAATCCGGTCTAGCAACCAGGTTTCTGAGAAATCGTGCGATCGCAAACTAATCATAAAACCTTTAACGGCATTCGGGATGACAAGTTGCCTGAAACAGCCGATCGCTCTCCCGGAACCTCTGGAGTCCGCGATTTAGCGCTCAGACGGGGCTAGCCTGCGATCCTCCAAGCAAGAGTGAAGTATTGGGGCGATCGATCTTTGAGCTTGTTCGACTCAGATTTTCCAGCCCCAGTCTCAAAGAAGCAAAAGTTAACACAAACTAAGCAACTGCTTGCGCTCGCACAGATCCCCGCCTCTGATAAACTTGATGGCTGGGAGTGCAAAAGAGCACAAGGCACGCATCAGCAGTTGGGAGGATCTAGTTCGTGGACAATGTAATCGGTTTAGAGATTATCGAAGTAGTTGAGCAGGCAGCCATCGCCTCCGCTCGCTTGATGGGCAAAGGCGAGAAAGATGAAGCCGACAGAGTGGCTGTAGAAGCCATGCGGGAGCGCATGAACAAAATTCATATGCGCGGCCGCATCGTGATCGGCGAAGGCGAGCGCGATGACGCACCCATGCTTTACATCGGCGAACAAGTAGGTATTTGTACCCGCGAAGATGCTAAAGATGTCTGCAACATCGATGAATTGATCGAAATTGACATCGCCGTTGACCCCTGCGAAGGTACTAACCTGGTTGCTTACGGTCAAAACGGTTCGATGGCAGTTTTGGCAATCTCTGAAAAAGGTGGTTTGTTTGCTGCGCCCGATTTCTACATGAACAAATTGGCTGCTCCCGCGGCTGCTAAGAATCATGTAGATATTCGCAAAACGCCAACCGAAAACCTCAAAATTATCTCTGATTGCCTCGGCCGCAGTATTGAAGATTTGGTAGTGGTGGTGATGGATCGCCCCCGGCACAAAGATTTAATTAATGAAATTCGCCAAGCGGGTTCAAGAGTTCGACTGATCAGCGACGGCGACGTTTCTGCTGCGATTTCTTGCGCGTTTTCTGGTTCCAACATCCACGCGCTGATGGGTATTGGCGCTGCACCCGAAGGTGTGATTTCCGCAGCAGCAATGCGCTGCTTAGGCGGTCACTTCCAAGGGCAGTTAATTTACGATCCGGCTATTGTCAAAACTGGTTTGATCGGCGAAAGCAAAGAGAAGAATATCGCCCGCCTGACAGAGATGGGCATCACAGACCCAGACAAGATTTACAATGCTGAAGAGTTGGCATCTGGGGAAACAGTTTTGTTTGCGGCTTGCGGAATTACTCCGGGAACGCTGATGGATGGAGTTCGATTCTTTGGTGGCGGCGCTCGTACTGAAAGTTTGGTAATTTCTTCTCAGTCTAAGACTGCTCGGTTTGTGGATACAATCCATATGTTTGACCAACCGAAATCTTTGCAATTGAAGTAGTCATTAATTAACAGTTGGCTGTTGACAGTTAACTGTTGGCTGTTGACTGTTGAGCTGGTTGTTGACAGTCAACAGTCACCAGTGATTAGTAATTAGCGATAAACTAATAACTAAGAACAGATGACTGTTGACAACTAAGAAATAAATAGTGACAAATCACAGATATGAATATTGCAGTCGTAGGTCTCAGCCACAAAACAGCGCCGGTTGAAGTTCGCGAAAAACTTAGCATCCCAGAGCAGAAGATTGAAGCGGCGATCGCCCAATTGCGCGGCTACCCCCACATTCAAGAGGTTGCTATTCTCAGCACTTGCAACCGCTTAGAGATTTATATTGTTACCAGCGAGTCGGAACCTGGTGTGCGAGAGGTTATTCAGTTCCTTTCAGAATGCAGTAAAGTTCCTTTGCAGTCTTTGCGCCCTCACCTGTTTATTTTGCTGCACGAAGATGCGGTGATGCACTTGATGCGAGTTGCTTCGGGCCTCGATAGTTTGGTGCTCGGAGAAGGACAAATTTTGGCTCAGGTGAAACAAACTCACAAACTCGCCCAGCAGTACAAAGGTGTAGGCAGAATTTTAGAGCGCTTGTTCAAGCAAGCTCTCACAGCAGGGAAGCGAGTTCGCACCGAAACTAGCATCGGTACGGGTGCGGTGTCGATCAGTTCGGCGGCGGCAGAATTGGCTCAATTGAAGGGTCAGCATTTAGCAAGCAGCCGCATTGCGATTATCGGTGCTGGTAAAATGTCGCGGCTTTTGGTGCAGCATTTGCTCTCGAAAGGAGCTAGCCATATTTCGATCGTTAACCGCTCTGTGCGTGGCGCCCTGGAGTTGGCAGGTCAGTTTAAAGATGCTGAATTGCACCTGTATCAGCTCTCGGAAATGATGCAGATAATTGCCAGTTCTGACTTGGTTTTTACCAGTACGGCAGCTACCGAGCCACTGTTAAATAAAGCTAAATTGGAATCGGTTTTAGACCCGAATCGCCCTTTGATGTTGGTGGATATTTCTGTGCCACGCAACATTGACTCGGATGCGAACGAACTCGCTAATGTGCGATCGTTTAATGTGGACGACTTGAAAGCAGTGGTAGCTCAAAATCACGAAAGCCGCCGCAAAATGGCAATGGAAGCTCAGGGCTTGCTGGAACAGGAAGTAGAGGCTTTTGATCTCTGGTGGCGCAGTCTGGAAACTGTTCCTACTATTAGCTGTTTGCGGGATAAGATAGAATTGATTCGGGAACAAGAGTTAGAAAAAGCTTTATCGCGTCTGGGCTCTGAATTTTCGGAGAAACATCAAGATGTGATTGAATCTTTAACAAGGGGGATTGTGAATAAGATTTTGCACGATCCGATGGTACAGTTACGCGCTCAGCAGGATATTGAGGCGCGGCGGCAAGCGATGCAAACTTTGCAAACACTGTTTAATTTGGATGTGGATGTCAATCAGCAGTACAGCTAGCTGAGAGTTGACAGTTGACAGTTGACAGTAGTCATTAGTCATTAGTCATTGGTGATGTTTTGCATCAGCTTTTAATGTAATTAGGACTTACCCATTTGGTCACCAAGCAACGGGGTTTCTTAACTCGAATTTAGGGTTTTACTTGTTACCAGGCAGAGCCTGGTAACGCAGATTAGGAGGCTCTGCCTCCATTTTTGGATGAGGCAGAGCCTCTGGATATCGGTTCCCTGGCAGAGCCAGGGAACAAGTTTAATGACTAACAACTAATGACTAATGACCAAGAATTTCTTGATGGTACAAGCCCCCGGATTTATCCGTGGAATCAATCCAAAATCTAAAATCTAAAATCCTCAAGCCCCCGCATTTATCCG
>JARCMA010000261.1 GCA_030248405.1 Microcoleus sp. MP8IB2.171 | reverse complement strand
GTTTTAAGTGTGGTAGAAACTGTCATAAAATTTTCTGTTGTCAGATTTTAGTCTTAGATGGGCAATGATTCCCAAATCCAGTTGCCATGTAATTATGCCACCGTAGGTCTGCAAATGATCGCTATGAAGTTACATTAAAAAATAGCAATAAAAATATACTTAAACCTGCGATCGAAAATTCGCTAACCCAATTGCAGAGCTATGGTGGAGAACACAATGCCCAATACACTCGATGTTAGTTCAGTCTTAGAAATTCTGCGACCTGTGCAAGACCCCGAACTTCAAAAGAGTTTGGTGGAATTGAACATGATTCGTAACATAAAAATTGACGGCGGTGTCGTCAGTTTTACTTTAGTGCTGACAACGCCTGCTTGCCCGCTGCGAGAATTTATTGTCGAAGATTGCCAAAAAGCGGTCAAACAGTTGCCAGGAGTCGAAAAAGTGGCAGTGGAGGTGACAGCCGAGACGCCGCAGCAGAAGGGAGTGGTCGATCGCCAAGGCATTGAAGGCGTGAAAAATATTATCGCAATTTCCAGCGGTAAAGGCGGCGTCGGCAAAAGCACGGTGGCGGTAAACGTGGCAGTAGCGTTGGCGCAAACCGGCGCTAAGGTGGGTTTGCTGGATGCGGATATCTATGGGCCCAATGACCCGACAATGTTGGGTTTGGGGGACGCGAAAGTGATGGTTAGGGACGGAAAAAGCGGGGAAAGCCTCGAACCAGCCTTCAACTACGGTGTCAAATTGGTGTCGATGGCATTTTTAATTGAGAAAGACCAACCTGTGATTTGGCGCGGCCCGATGTTGAACGGGATCATCCGGCAATTCCTCTATCAGGTGAATTGGGGCGATTTAGACTATCTGATTGTCGATATGCCTCCGGGTACTGGAGACGCGCAGTTGACAATGGCGCAGGCGGTGCCGATGGCTGGTGTCGTGATCGTGACGACGCCGCAGACGGTGGCTTTGTTGGATTCCCGCAAGGGGTTGAAGATGTTCCAGCAGTTGGGAGTGTCGGTATTGGGAATTGTGGAAAACATGAGCTATTTTGTGCCACCGGATATGCCTGACAAGCAATACGATATTTTCGGTTCTGGTGGCGGGGAAAAGACTGCTGCTGAGTTGGGAGTGCCGCTGTTAGGCCGCATTCCGCTGGAAATTCCGCTGCGGGAAGGTGGCGATTCGGGGGTGCCGATCGTGGTGGGACAACCGGGTTCTGCTTCGGCAAGGGAGTTGCGGGCGATCGCGGGTAGGATTGCCGGTAAAGTTTCCGTAGCAGCTTTAGCCTAACAAACTCTCGTTTCTGGGCTTTGCCTCGTGTCTTCCGGTTGACGAAGATTTGCCTAGTTCTCAGGCTCTGCTTGGGAACTAGAAACGAGAAACGGTAAACTATAAACAGTCAAACTTAACTTTCAAACAATTATGATTTTTCCAGGTTCGGCAGTTCGAGTTAAAGATAAGGGCGAGATTTACTACGGCTTTCAAGGACTTGTCCAGCGAGTTACCGACGGGAAAGTCGCGGTACTGTTTGAAGGTGGCAATTGGGACAAGCTGATCACGTTCCGCCTTTCGCAGTTGGATCTCGTGGATGCTACTGCTGGCCGCGCGAAATAGTAATTAGTCAGTAGTCAATAGTCAGTAGTCAGTAGTCAGTAATTATTGGTTACTGATTATTGGAATAGATTCAAAAATAATAACTGTCAACTGTCAACTGTCAACTGTCAACTGACTAAACTATGCGTTTACCTTTACCCCAATTTGCTACAAAAGAGCGCCATCCCGATCGCATTGCTGAGGTAATCGAGACGGCAACTTCGGAATTTATGGCTCAATGTTTGGAACCGGATGACTTGAGTTTTCCGGTGATGCCGCCTTTTGGAAGTTGGGTTAAGGCGCTGGATGAAGAGTCAAAAAATCAAATCTACGGTGTGGTTTATTACGCGACGACTAGCCCGATCGACTCGGTGCACCGAGCTCGGGCTTTGGGTTTGTCGCTGGAAGAGTTGCGGGAAGAACAACCGCAGATTTTTGCGATGCTCAAAACCGAGTTTCGAGTGGCGATTGTGGGGTTTGAGACTGCGCCGGAAAGGTTGAACGGTCACGGCCCATCGCGGGGTAAAATTTATCAGTATTTGCCGCCGCGCCCGCCGCAAATTCACCAGGCGGTTTATCGCTGCGAACCGGATGAGGTGATTGATTTTACGGTGCAGTTGGATTTTTTGAGGACGCTGCTGGGGGTGGCTAATGCGCCAGTGGATGCGCTGACGGCGGCGGCGATTCGGGAGATTTATCAGTTGCGGATGCGCGATCGATCTTGGTTGGTGGAAGCGGGGAGGAGTTTGAGTGTTTTGCTGAAGGATGATTACGATCGGTTGCGGTTGATTTTGAGTCAGATTCATCCTTAAGCATCGCCATCACTCCAACCATGCGTCTAAGTCTAAGCAACCGTCAGGCTAGGAGTCACAAGCTCAAAAACCAGCATGGTCGCGGTGACTGAGTGTGATCGCTAACAGAGATCCACAGATGCTGCTCCTATCTTTTCTTTTACTGTCTTCTCGTTGGTGATGATCGAGCGCTGATGGTCGTGAAGTTGTTCAGTAATTACGACTGGCTGGGTTCGGTTGTCCGTAATCTGAGCTTTTTGCCTAACGCTAAGGTTAATTAGTTCTTCACTTATTTTCATCATCAGGGTTTATGCAAATTGTTAATTCAAACTCCCCTCCAACTTCTGTTACAAAGTCTACCGCCGAGCTTGTAGAAAAAGTAAAATCTGGTGTTGTTCATATCGTGCATACTATCAATGGAGAGCGTGCAGCATCGGGAACCGGTTTCATGGTAAATGGTTATTTAGTAACTAATTATCATGTCGCTTATCAGGCTCCTCGTGATTCTATTGTTTTACTAAGAACTTATGATAGCGATCAGATTCTCTTGGATGGAATTCAATTAACTTGTAAAGATTTTCTAAATACTGTAACAACGACTTCAGATGAAAGAAATTACGATTACATTGTTTTTGATATTCCGGATTTACGAAAAAAAGAACTTTATAACTTTTCTTTTGGCAATCCTCACAAACAACGAATTGGAGACTCTGTTTTATTTTTAGGATATCCATTAGATCACTTGAATCTGGTCTGTCACATGGGAATCATTTCATCTTTTTATAAAAGTAAAATGGTTGATATTATACAAATTGACGGAAGCGTGAATGCTAGCAACTCCGGCGGGCCACTCATTGACCTGGAAACATCTGAAGTTATTGGAATAATCACTCGCAAAGCAACGGGACTAACACAAATGTTTAAAAAATTACGTTTAATTATACAAGAAAATATACAATTTTTACACCATCAAAATTCCCAAGGTGCCATCTTTATAGGTCAATTCAATCCAGTACAAGGGATGGTAGCTAATCAGGAACAGATATTGCAATTGACTTACGAAATAGAAAGATCTGCGAATGTAGGAATTGGTTATGCTTTTTCTGTTAAAGAGATAAAAAATGATAATATTTTTTACACTGAGGAGTAACAACGATCCTAATTAATCTTGTATCTGGTAATTCCAGAAGATATTTATGAAGAGTTTTTTACACGGCGTTTAGCTCGAATGTCAGTGACGCGGATGCAATTAAACTTGATTGTGTTTAATCCTGCGAGAGAGGCGATCGTTATATGGAAATAGAAAAGTATAGGCAGCTCATTCAATCAATCATTGAAAAACACTCTAGCTGCGGTTCGGACAATGGGGAGATAGAAACTGAAATTGCTTGTGACATCAAACGCGATCGCTATTTGATGTTTCATGTGGGATGGCGTGGAGAAAGACGAGTTTATGGTTGCGTTATTCACATCGATATTAAAGAGGACAAGATTTGGATTCAGCGAGATGGAACTGAAGTAGGAATTGCTAATGAGTTAATTGAAGTCGGAGTACCCAAGTCGGATATTGTTTTAGGGTACAGGTCTCCTTATATGCGTAAGTTTACGCCGGTTAGCAGCGGGCTAGGCGATCGCCCCAGCCCAACTCTGGTATTTGACGAGCCATACAATTAAATTGAGAGGGAAAAAACGATCGCACTTAATCTACAAAGTTTACCGCACTTTGTGACAATCAGCAACGTTTACAGGATCGTGACTCTCTGACACAATCGGGAACATGGGAAAAGCAGGTAAAGCCCTCAGACAAATCTTGGAGGCATACGATATCAGTCAATATCAATTGGCGGCAAAGATGGAAATCGATCGCTCAAACGTTAGCCGTTGGGTGAGCGAAGAACGAGATCCGTCCGCCGAGGCGGTATTTGCGATTAAGCAAGCGTTGCAGACATTCAATCGGGAGGCGGCTGATGAATTCGTCAGGTTGTACCTGGGAGATGGCGAGGAAAACGGTTAGGTTCTCAGGTGTGGAGAGTGTCGCACCTATCATTGTCCTGCATTTAAGGGCGATCGCGCATTAATTTGCAATAATTTATTTAAACCGAGAAAGATTATATGTGGGTAGAGATAACAGGGCTCAATCAAGTTCCCGAATGGGGTGTGTTGAAGGTAAAAGTTGAGGGTACTTCAGTGATTTTGAATCGTCAAGGCAGGAATGTCACTTGTTACCGCAATGCTTGCACTCATTTAGAATATCCGATCGACATGGGTAAGGTAAGCAGCGGTATCATTACCTGTCCCTTTCACAAATATCAGTACAAGTTAGATACTGGTAAATGTTTAAATGCACCCGCCGATTCCCTGGAATCTTATCCGGTAAAGATTGAGGGCGATCGCGTTTTTGTAGAAATAGATTAGTTATTCGTTATTAGCTAAGTCCGACAGGGGTTTAAACCCCTGTCTCATAGCTGAAGTCGTCTCAAGACGACTGTAGATTAATATTTGATATCAAGTCCGGCTTAAATACCCCCTCACTCTCTTAGTCTGCGGAGGCAGACTTTGTTTGACAAGGAGCGGTTTCAACCGCCGAACCATCCATAGAGGGAGTCGCTTTCAACCTACCATTTTCGCGCGCCGCTGACGGAGAAAAATCACCAAAAGCCCGATCGCACCTACCGCCAAAAGCAGCCATTCTTCCGGTTCAGGAACCCCCGAAACATTCAGAGGATTATTCGGCTTAGTTAACTCCTCCTTACCCGATTCTACCTCGCGTTCAAATCGATCATTCTTAGCTTCCGCTGCTTTTAGCTGCTCCCTTTGCGCGTCATTAACTAACACAATCATCGAAGAATAAGGAGTCACCACTTTGAAATTTTTAGCCACCGCGTGCATTGCATCCAGTTGCGTCAATTGATTTGAACTTTTCTGCTTGCTAAGTGCCGTTATCAACTGCCGCGCAGCTATGGGTTTAAAGCCTTCATTTCCGGCATTTTTTGACTCTGCAACTGCCGCCGATTTTGCGGTTTTTTTCGAGGGCGGGGTTTTGGCATAACTCCAAACATAGCCGTCAACAACGCTAACTGTAGATTTGCCCGAAGCTGCTGTCGTCGCCACTCGCTGCATCGCCTCTTTCATATCCGTAGCAACTCCGCCGCCACTATCTTGAATTACCTTCAAAGTTGCGTCGTCGTAGCCGGGGGGCAAAGCACCCAAATGCACTGTCCATAGGGGTGCAGAGATGGAAAGTTTAGGTTTGCGATCGTCCGATAATTCGTAACTGTGGCGATCGCTCACCACAAATACAGTATCGTAACTTTTATCGCCCCGCAACTGTGCAAACTGTTGCAGCATATCTTTGAGCTGAATCGTACCGTAAAATGTCACCTTTGCCGCATCGAAATTGCGTACATCTTCCACAAACTTAGGTGGCATTCCCGCAGCGCTAGCGACATACAAATCAACACCATTTTTGCCTGCTGCATTAGCTTTCAACCATTCAAAAGTCTCTTTTACTTCCTTCTTTTCCGCCGCCATGCTGCGGGAAGTATCGAGAATAACTGCAAATTTTTTGCCTTGCGGTAGCGAGTAATTTGCATCAGCCAGCGGCTTAGCAGAAATAATATTTGCTCCCGGTAGAACCGCCTGCTGCGCTGTTAGCGGTTGCTGTGCGACTGCGGGCAAAAATGGTGGCAGCCAAGTTTCTCTTGCTTCTTTCCCGCTGTATTTTACCTCTTTTCCGGCGATCGTGCGGCGAGTATTTTGGTTCCAAAAAATGTTGCGTTTCTCAGCCAAAACAGGCATCACCCAACCCTGCGGCTGGCGCATGACTTTGTAAGTAAGCCACAGGTGCATTTCCGTTGGCCCATCAGTTTGGGTGAATTCTCGTTTGGCCGGGATTGGAAAAGCCCGCAAACGGTATTGTTTGGGACCAATTTGTTCTAGCAAAGCCGGATCGACTCTTTCTACTACCTGTTGGTTGTAGACTTGCTGGGCCGCACCGCGAGGCGATACAGTAAATGCAAAACGCTTTTTCAAATCGCCAGTATCGCCCAGCCAAACTCCTGTAACTGCGGCGCTTTCCGGCAAGGAAAAGTAGTAAAATACTTCTTGCAAGTTGGGCGTTTGATTTTTGTAAACTTCGTAGAGTTGAACGTCAGCCCAGTCGCCGTTTTCTTTGACTGTCACTTCTTGCGACTGCAACCATACTTTTTCTTGATTGACATTCAGCAAACCGGCTTTTGCTTCTTCCCGATTTGATGTTGACTGTACCGCGTGTTTTACTGCTTCTGTGTCGCCTTTTTGCAGTTCCGTATCGAAGAATTCGCCGTAGAGTTTTTCGGCTTTTTCCGCATCAGCACTAGAGCCTTGATACAAAAACGGCGACATTAAAAAATTATAGCTATTCTGCACCGTTTGAGCCGCTTGGTCAGGTAAATTCAAAGTGTTTTTGTATATCTCATAAATGTGGTTGTTTTCTCTCACAGTGCTGAGGTAGCGGTAAGGGGACAAATAAGCGTTAACTAAGCCGGACCGAATTATATCAGACTTGGCTAATAAAGTTTGGCGAACCGTGTCATTTGCGGGGGGAGTCGCCAGCATTTTCAGTGCTGCAACTTGTGGCTGCTGCTGCAAAGCGACGAAAATAGCCAGCCAAGCTGCTATGACTCCCAAACTTCCAATTATCGCTTTATTTTTCCCGTATTGTGCAGCAAAACTCTGCCATATTTTCCGCCCGGAATGAATGTTAAGAAAGCCATACAGCGAAGGCATGACAACGAACAAGCTACAGGTTAAACCAAACAATATAAACGATAGCGGTACCCAAATTAAACCCCAGATCCACTCCCCGTATCTAAAGATATCCCAAAATGCTGATACCCATGTAAACTTGAAAAATTCAATGACTACAGTGAAGAATCCATAAAGTGTATACAATGCCACAGGTACAGCGTAATACATCAGCAATGTTGCCGCCCAAATGCCCACTACTAGCATTAAACTGTGGCATCCTAATTGCAGCCACGCACTTCGCTTTTCTCCGATTAATCTTAAAAAACGAGGCTGTTTATTATGGGAAGTTTGAGAATCTGAGATATTTTGAACATTTTCTCTTTTACCCAGATATCCGTACAGCATTTCCACTAAAAATGCTGCAATGCACAAAGCAATAGTAGCGATGATTTGATAACTAGCTGGGGTGAGTTCTCGCAGCAGGAACAAGCGGAGCAAACACAGCAAAAATAGCGGTGCTTCTACGCCGTAAAACCAACGCATTAGCTGTAGGGGTTGCTTGCTAAAACGCCTAGCTCCTATTACTGTACATACTGTGGGTACTGCGATCGTAGCTGCCATCGTCAAAGAAAACTCTAGCGGGATGATGCCATCGATTGTCGCCCTAATTAATGGCACTCCTATAATCGGCAAAATTCCCAAGTAAACAATCGATAAAAAAGTCAAATTCCATACCCAAAAAATTGTTTGAAAAACTCCATTAAATACCTGTTTAATTTTCATTCATTTGTCCTTGTAAGCTTTGTTTGACGGTATCGTATACATGACTAGCAAACTCTTTTACTTCATGATTTTCGGCTTGTAGCGAACTGTCAAATAAAATGGAAACTAGCACCCAAGTATGGTTTTTGTTAGTGAGGTCGCTGCCGATACGGGACATGAAGTTATCTGTAGTTAGCTGTGCAGATTGCAGCCAGTATACTGCTGATAATTGGTTGTCTTTGAGAGACAGCCAGCGCGCTGTTATTTCAGGAGTTAGTTGTTTTTTTTCTATGCGATTGACTGGAATGCCGCTGGCTACAAAACACAGCTCCGGTGCGTGATAAGTCTGCCAAGATGTGCTGGCTACTGTGAGCATGGAACCGCGCAAGTTGCCTGACACAAATCTCTTTTTCTCTGTTTGGGTGCCGGGGTAATTGCCAAAGAATTTTTGTTCGCTGGGATTCAGCGGGATTGATTCGGACACAATCGGTTCGGGAAATTTCAGGGGGGCGATCGCTAATTTTTCACTTTCTACATGATACAATTGAGAAATTACGGCCAAAACAGCCACCGCCACAATTAGTCCCGGTTTGGCAAAAGGCTGATTTTTGAGTATTTCTAAATCCCGTTGCGAGTTAAAATCAATTTGTTTTGTTTCTTGAAATTTCGGAACTTTTTGCAGCATTAACCAACTTAAAAAGCAAGCGCCGATTAAACCCACAATTCCTAGGGGTACGTGCAGCATTGCTGCATAAGTTGGCTGTTGAAAAACTTGGGCAACCAGCACTAGCACGGCAACTCGCAAAGCGTTAGCAGACACTAACATTAAGAAGTTAGCAGCGCACACTGCCAGCCATTTTAAACTCAATTTGCGGCATTCTAGCCAGGTAGCGGCAAGCAAAAATAGCGTTCCGACTAAGAGGGTTTTAATGCCGCTACAAGGCACGTCAACGTGAGCGATGCCGTTTTCCAAAACGATAATATCGTAAGAAGAAATAGCCCCAATGTGCAGCAGAGAGAGCAACTGTTCTACTATCTGAGCAGTGAGCACTCGCGCCGGCAAACCTAAGCCGCTATTAAACTGACTATTGAATGGTAAAATACAAGCCAGCAAGCCCGCAACTGGTAAGTTTTTTCGCCAAAAGTTCGGCTCCACCATTAAGCCGCACAGCCCGTAAGTTCCGAGGATAAACAGTAGGACAGTAATTTGTTTGATATCAATTATGCACTGAAGGGCGATCGAGCAAATACCCGCACCCAACATCAACAGCAGCGGATATCGCCTCAAAACGAAATTTGGCGAAAATCCGGGCGGGCGATCGCACTTCCCAGTCGATCGCACTACTAATGCTACAATCAGAAAGCCAATTACTATCTTGTATAGTGTGGGTATCTCAACAAACGAGGATAACAGCCACTTAACTGCCGAGATATTGGCCCAAAACCAAGCAAGCGCCAGCAAAAAAGGAGCCAGCCAAACCAAATTAACCGCCGAATTGGGACTGACAGCATCTGGAAGGTCAGAATTGGGAATATTTGTGCGCTGCATGATACCGCTTGACATTCACGTTGGTGACATCTTAGCTCAGCCAAATGGGTAATGCCTAGACCGATTATTTAAGTTTTGTCAAGCTTCGATTTTCTCTACAGAGAAGCTAGCGTTATAATAATTAATTTTAGCGGAGGTAAAAATGAGCGAAAAAAGCCCAGGATACAAAATTGTTAGCGATAACCGACAAGCGCGCCATCTCTATGAAATTATAGAGACATACCAAGTGGGAATCGAGTTGAAGGGCACCGAAGTCAAATCAATTCGGGAAGGAAAAGCCAATTTGCGGGACGGATATGGCTTAGTTCGGAACGGCGAACTGTGGCTCATCAACGTTCACATTTCGCCTTGGAGAAGTGCTAGCAACTATTTTAATCACGAACCCCGCCGCACCCGTAAATTGCTGATGCACAAGCAGGAAATTCGCAAATTAATCGGCAAAGTCGAAGAAAAAGGTTTGACTTTAGTGCCATTAAAAATGTATTTGAAAGGTGGCTGGGTAAAACTTGATATCGGTTTGGGTAAAGGGAAAAAACTGTACGACAAGCGCGAAGATTTGAAGAAACGCGAAGACAAGCGGGATATGGAAAGAGCGATGAAGCAATTTTAGTCAGAGTCATTAGTCATTAAACATCTCCGAACAATAAACTAAAACCTTTGCTACTCGAAGGTTGAAAGTTAATTTATGGAGATGTTTATTAGTCAGGAGTCATTAGTGATTCATGATTGGTGATTGCTCATTAATGATTGGCTATTTTAAATCGAGTTCTGTTAATTACTCATCATAAGATTTTTCAAAATCCTCCTTTGAAGATTTTGAGGAATTCCATCGTCACTACAAACTTAATTAGAGTTATTTCACCGGAGTCCATCTTACAGCAGATTCTATGTTGAGGAACTAAACCCCAGCTCGTTCCATCCCCGTAGGGAAACGGCCCAGGGTAAGTCCCTACACTTCATAAACCTGGAATACGCTGTATCTCCTCATACAGTCGCATACTGTCGATCGACTGACCGCTGACTAAGTATTATTACTTAGAAAAGGCAACAGTTCTACCTTTTTGCTGCTTCCCGCTTCCTTTTTTCTGAAAATATCCGGATTGCTTGTGGAGCCTCATGAATGATTAACCTATGCTCGAATACATCTGGGTAGTGGGAGCATTACCCAAGCATTCGGCTTTGGACTGACAAACTCTTATGAGAAATGGGCTCAAACCTGAGTCATTTCGTAAGATTATGATGCCATTAGGGTGGCAATTAAATCTGGCAAACAAAATATCGCCCAACTCTCAAGTTAAAAAATGCTAAAAATGACATCATTAGCTAACATTTTCAATGCCATGAAAGAGCCAGTAAAAAAGCATCATAACTCCAAGTGGGGAGCTTTTTTGCTGATGCTAGCAGTAGGCTTTGGCGGCTGGAAAATTGCTTTGCCGGAACTGGCATCTTTTTTTAATAATATTGCGTTTGAAAACTACAAAGCCAATCGATTGGCGGATACTCAAAAAGCATATGAGTTAGCGCTCTGGGTAGATCCAAAAAGCCGAACAGCTCTTTACAATTTAGGATGGCTTTGCGAAGAGGTGCAAGATTTACAATGTGCCCGAGGAAAATATCTGCAAGCTGCCAAACTCGGTCTGCCTGCTGCTTACAGCAATCTGGCTCGATTATATATAGTTGATCAAAAAAACTATCCGGCTGCCGTTCACTTCCTGTTGCAAGGTTGGAAATTAGCTGAGGACGATCGAGTCAAATATTCTTTACTCAAAAATTTGGGATGGGCTCGCCTGGAACAGGGTCGATATTCAGAGGCATTGCAACATCTGGATGAAGCGATTAAACTTGATAGTGAAGGACCAGCAACTTACTGCTTAAAAGCGCAAGTCCTAGAAAAGATGAAAAATACTAAGGAAGCGCTACCGCAGTGGAAAATTTGTCTAAAGTATGCGGATTCTCAAGAATTCGATGAGGATATATGGATAGGGATGGCACGTCAACGATTAAACGAGGAAAAAACAAATAAATGAAACGCACAGTTTTGCTTTCATCAACCATACTGGCAATTATAACGGTACTGGAGCTAAGTCAAGCCTCAAAAGCACTCCCAACTCCTGCGACTGTTAACCCTGCCGTTAATGAATCAGTCAAAATGCTGTTCAACTCGAATCAGTCGATGCGACAGTGCAGAGATAGAAATGGTGGAAAATATGCGTGTCCGAGATTCATCATGACTCCGGAGAGCGAAGAATAAGAGTTATTTTCAATAAATTTTGTAGAGTGTACCATCACCACTTTACAGCAACAGGTATGTAGTATGTAGTAGTAGTATGCAAGGTGCGCCGTCCGCACCTTATAGCATTTGAGATGTGAGATTAAGAATTGAAGAATTGGAAATAACTTATGGCTATAATGGTTTGCAGCTTGCATAAAGCTGCATTTTTTTTTGGCACTGATATAACTCTTAATCATTGCTGTATCGGCTATTGCTGGAATCCACACCGGGCGGGGAGAAAATCCCCGCCAGCAATTCTATCTACTCGCCCTCCGTCAAAGCTGAATCTTGCTGCTGCTGATGCGAGTTGCTGTAAAAACTAGCAATAATCGCCACCATCAACCACCAAAGCATATTAACTTCCGGCCGGTACCAAACTGTATCGACAAAACCGTGGGCCATCATGCCGGCTAAAGTTGCGATCGCCCCAATCAACCAAAACCCCTGATTCGATTTTAGATTTGGGATTTTAGATTTGGGATTTTGCGATTCCGACTCTAAACTAGAGATGTTAAATTGTGAATCCCGCAGATGTTTGATCTGCAACAAACCTTGATTGATGGTGACAGTCATCAGCCACAGGAAACACATTAAACCGATAAAACCGGTTTCCACCGCAATTTCCAACAGCACGGAATAAGCGCTCAAAGCAGTGAATTTCGGCTTCATATAAAGCGGATAAACTTTATTAAAAGCAGTGTTTCCCGGGCCAATTCCGAGAATTGGTCGATCGCGAATCATGTCAACCACCGCCGTCCAAACATTAATCCGAAAATTGTTGCTGCTGTCACCTCGGCCGATAAACATACTCGAAACTCGATCGCGCAGGGGTTCCACTAAAGCCACTCCCAAAATTAAGGCCCCAGCCAAACCTCCTAACCCTAACGGCAGCGCCCAAGTTCGCCAGAACCGAGGCATCAAAGGGCTGTACCAGTACCACAGCAGCACTAAAAATACCACCAGTAGAGCCACAAAACCGATCCAAGCACCCCGGCTGTCCGTGTAGCGCAAACACGCGCAATTCACCACCAGCATCGTCAGCGCTAAAATTTTTGTTCCCCATCCTTTCCACACAAAAAGTGCGGCGGCGCTCAATGCAATGGCTGGCAGTAAATAGGAACCAAGCAAGTTAGGATTTCCCAGAAAACTGTAAACTCGCGTGACATTGGCTTGAGTAGAAGTCGGATCGTTCCAAGTAGCTAATGGTGGCACTTTGTCAATCCACTGTCGCACGCCGTAGAAACTGACAACTAGAGCGACGTTCAAAAATACGGCAATTAACCACGATCGCCAACGGGGCGATCGCAATATCCGAGCCATCAGCGCAAAAAACAGCAAATACAGCGTTAGCTTGCTCCAACCAGTAGCAGCGGCGACTTTCACCGGCGACATCGCCGTTGCGACGGTGGCAATGCCCCAGTACAGCAGTACCAGCAAGTGAATCGGGCTCAAGGCGATCGCGCGATCGTCCGAAACAGTCAGCAGCACCCAAAATGCAGCGCTAGCCGCCATCAACACCCCCACCAAGGCATTGCTTACAAACGGCGCAAAACCGAAAGTCAAGGCCAGCAAAACAAAACCCAAGGGTTCTGCCCACTGCATCAGCCAGCTACTTTGTCGCCAACTGCGTAAAGAGCCGATCGCCAAATTGAATAAATAACTTCTACTTTGCCACTGAGAGAGCGGCAAATTTGCCAGAGTTAACTGTTGCCAAACTGAATTCATTGCTATTTTAGATTTGTACTTAGTAATCGGGCATTGGTAATTGGTAATCGGTAATCGGTAATCGGTAATTGGTAATAGGTAATCGGGCAATTATCCCCCTCTAGCCCTCTTCCTTATTCCTTATTCCTTCGCTCAACCGTCAACTGTCAACTGTCAACTGTCAACTGTCAACCGTCAACCGTCAACTGTCAACTGTCAACTGTCAACTGTCAACTGTCAACTAACTTCATCCTTCCAACAATTCCGTAGCATTTGTGCAGGGCAGCCAGAGCACGTAGCGATATCCAGATTCCGGGGCTCCTTGAATTGAGAGTTGACCGCCTTGAATTTCCACCAATTGGCAGCAAAGCAGCAGCCCCAAGCGTTCCCGCGCCCCGTAACCAGCTAAAACAGGTGCGCTATCCTCTGCATTCTGGGCCACCAAAGCCGCCAACTCAGAAAACGCCAGCGTTAATCGCTGCGAACCCTGTGTCGGGAGTTGCGCTTCGACTCCGAGGGAGTCGGTTTCGGAGTGCGATGGCGAACCGCTAACAGATCCGGCCTTCAACAAGTAGTCGGTGTAGAGTTTAGCATGGGGCAAACTTTCCCCTAACCAAGGATGAAAAACCCAAACTCCGATGTTGATACCGTCTTCTTTCCGAGAAACGTGGACTCGAATCACGCTGCCTGCCCCAGCAGATTGAATAATGCTAAAAATTAAGTGGTGCAGCATTTGCTGAACCTTATCTTTATCCACCAACCAGATGCGCGACCCGGGCCCCATCGACAAATTAATTTCTTGCTCTCGTCTACTTGCCGCCGGCGACAGGATTGTCACAACCTGCTGGCACAAAGTTTCTATATCGACTGCGGTTCGCTTCAAGGTGAAAGCGGAATCATCTAGGTCTGCGAGTTCCAAAATTTCTTCAACTAGCGATCGCAAAGAGCGGCTGCTGTCTTGGATCACGTCAATATATTCTTTTTGCTTGCTCGTTAAGGGGCCATAAATTTCTTGTTTCAACACGCTTGCCATGCCGAGGACAGAAGTGAGCGGTGTGAGCAATTCCTGCGCTAAATAATTCAGCAGTTTTACCTTAATTGAGTTAGTAGACAAATCGATAGGTTTGTTAGTCATCGCTAATTTTTATTGGTTCATTGTCGAGCGAGGCTTGGCGGTTCATTAGACCTATTCCAAAAGTCTATAACAATCTGTTTATAATTCACCACAAAAAAAATAGTCAAGAAAAATATATATTCCTTCTTCCCTAGAAGCTCTTGTTTATCTGACTAATTAAGATTTAATCATTGCTTCTAAAGCTGATTGCAAGTCTTGAGTGAGTTCGGCAACTGCTAACCTGCGACTGGTTTGATATCGATCCCAACGATCGCTCACTGATATGGGTTCGCCCACGGTCATTTGTACTTGCTGTTTGCCCAACTTCGGTCTGCCGAAAGGATTTCCCCCTTTGATGCGAGCCAGTACGTCCCACAGCAGCAAAGTTGTTTCTGCCAAACGTTCTGCTGTCAGTTGTTCTGCGACGTACCTGCCCGTGACGGACACGAAACTTTCTACCAGTCTCATGTGCCACATCCGAAGACTTGCTTCTTCAGCGAGGCGATCGGCTAATCCTCTTTCTAAGGCACAAAGGGCTGCAATATCTTTGATATCTTCTCGATAAATATAGTCCCAACCTGCTTGTTCCAGACGGCGGCAGCGGTCTATCAAACTGCCTTTGGGCTTTAAGTTAAAATATTCTTCTGCTACTTGCAAAGCCACGTCTAACAGTGCTTTCAGTCGAGCTATCATTACTTCATTACCCGAATTATTAGCCGTTTTTTCTGATAACGACAATGATGTTAAAATAGATATTTCTGGTTGTATTTTTTTATGATAAAAACGGCTGTAAAACTCTGACATTACTGTTAATAAGTTGCTGCCAAGTCGAATCAGGCGCAGATATTGAAATTTGTGATTTTGGTCTTCGGTAGCGGAATTTTCTGCCTCTAGATTGGCGAGATTGGTGCGTTCTAAGGGTGGCAGTCCGCAATCAATTTCTAATTGAGTTAAAAGTTTTTCTAGGGGTTCCCAAGGCGGGTTGACATAGCGGTATTGAATGCCGATCGGCACAATTAACACTTTTTCATCAATACGTCCGGCTTTCAGCAAGTCTTCAACGCACCAGAAGCCCATTTGAGCAATTCCCGGTTCGAGGGGGCTAACTATTTCATTGTGACCGTTGGTGGCGCCTTCTGGGGCTGCGGCGATCGGGAATTGGCTGTTAGCAAATAAATTGCGGGCCGATCGCAATCCGGCGCGATCGATCTTACCGCGCACAATCGGAGTACCACCGAGGCGAGAATACAGCCAGCCGACGCCAGAACCGGCCCACAGCGGAATTCCGCGATCATAAATAAAGTGCGAATGTACGGGGAATTGCAGGGGAATGCCTTTGGCGCGCGCCGCCTGGGGAACGAGTTTCCAAACCAGTTGTCCCAAACAGTAGGGATCGTCGCAGTTGGGGTGGCGGAAGGCTAGCAAGAAACGAACTTTCTGATTTTGAAATTGGTGGAATAATTCGGCGAGGGTTTCGACGTTTTCGGCTTGAATGTGGCTGATATTCGTCTTAAATCGCAGCCACCAAGGGAGTATTTGCTGACAACCCTGGACTACTAGGGGGTCGTAGGCTGGGGGTATGAATTCCAGCGGCGGCTGAACTTGGCTAATTGAATTGGGCATTTTGCGATTTTAAATTTTAGATTACTAGGCTGCGGTAAAAACTTCCAATTTTTTTTACAATGCTGAAGTTTTTTTTATTAACCGCAGAGGACACAGAGGACACAGAGGAGATAGCAAAGCGTGTCAACTTAATGTCAAAAGTATTACCCGTCTTGGATCGGATATCATGTCCAGTCGATCGACCACAATATTTTGATCGGGGCGGGTTTAGGGGATTTCTGGCTTATATTACAGATCGGGGCTGAACTAGCCCTGACAAGAATTATGATTATTTTACAGGACTAGATATGAAACCATGATATTTTTTACCCCCCTGCCCTTGACAAGGGGGATGCGAGGGGGTCAGGAACTCGACTAAAAACGAGATTTATCCTCAGTTTCAGCCTTCAACACAGATTTTTGCAATCCAAAATCTAAAATCTAAAATCTAAAATCCTATTGTGCGGCTTCCAGAATCACTTCTTGGAAGTTAATCACATCCGATCGCGGATCGCAGTGAGTGACTTTGACTTCTAGCCGATCGCCAATTTCGACCGATCGACCAAATCGCATCGCCAATTCCAAACCCAACTCTTCCAACAAAATCAAAGCAAGATTGCTATCTTCCCTCAGCCAACGTAGCATCAAAGCTTCCCAAACTTCATCAGGATTGCGCCGCAAATATTCCAATCCCCAATAGCGGTTAGTTTGGCGTTCCACGGTAGAGGCTTCTCTAACTGCGGTACCGAGACACATCACAATATCCTGTAGTTCTTGGGCCGAAAAAGGCAGGGGCTCGTCGCGCAGATGGGCTTTAATTTGGAAGTGAGTCAGCAAGTCGGTATAGCGGCGGATCGGAGATGTAACTTGAGTGTAGGATTCCAAACCCAAGCCTGCGTGCCGTCCGGGGGTCAAGCCCATTTCGCTGCGGGGCATACAACGTCGCACGGCGCAAGCGCGGGCTGGGCCTGCGGGTACGGCTAGCAGTTCTTCCTCTGGGGGGAGTTCTGGCTGCGGCTGATAGCGGTAGGGAATTGGTAGGCTGTGTGTTTGACCGTAGCGGGCGGCTAATTCGCCAGCTAAAATCATCATTTCAGCTACTAGAAGTCGGGCGGTGGAGTCGTCGATGACGTGGATTTTGATCTCGTCGCCGTTGACTTTGATGACGGATTCGGGCATGAAAATACTGATGGCGCCTTGGGCTTCTCGCCATTTTTGGCGCAGTTTTGCTGCTGAGGCGATCGCGCTTATTTCCGGTTCTGCTTCGATTCCCAACTCCAGCATTTCGTCTACATCATCGTAGGTTAAGCGGTAGGTAGGTTTGATCTTGCTGATGTGGATGCTGTAATCATCTTGGGCGGCGCCTGTTTCGTCTAAGGTGACGCTAAAGCTGAGGGCGCTACACTCTTTACCTTGAATTAAACTCATGGGCCCGGTTGCCAAAGCTGGGGGAAACATCGGGATCATGCCTGTGGGCAGATAAACCGTAGTGGTGCGCTTTCTGGCTTCGAGGTCGAGTTCGTCTCCGGGGGTAAGCAAGCGGGTGGGATCTGCGATGTGTATCCACAGGCGCTGCTGGCCGTTTTCGAGGAATTCTAAGCTGAGTCCGTCGTCGATTTCGGTGGTGCTTTCGTCGTCGATCGTGTAAACCTTGAGGTGAGTTAAATCGAGACTATCTGTGTCGGAGTCGGTTAAGGGTTCTTTTAGGCAGCTTTGCGCCACTTCTAATACCTTTGCCGATAGTTGTAGAGGAATTTGGCTGCGCCGCAAAAACAGGTTTTCGTGGGGACTCCACAGGCCGAGATCGACTAGGAGCCCAAATGCTGCTTCGGGGTTTTCTGGACGTTGTAAGCTGGCTAAAGTTTCTAATGCCGGCGTGCGATGGGTTGCTTCTTCTCCGAGGGTGGCAAAGCGTTCTAGGGCGTCGAGGCGAGTTCGATCGCTAGGAAGCCAATCTACATTATTTTCCCCAGCCAGTCGCTGTTTGACTCGATCCCAAAATCCTTGGGATTCTTGGTGTCGCTGCTGTTCTACTTCTTGCTGGTGTTTGATTTCGGCTACTTGGGCTGTCGATCGCGGTTCGTAGCGATCGCCCTTTTGTTTGAAATACAGTTTATCAGTTGACAGCAAACAGTAAGCTGCGTAACACTGGGCCGCAGTGCGATCGGAAAATAGCAGCATTGCCAGGGCTTCGGGGTCTGTATTTTCTCCGTCATCCACTAGCAGTTCCCAAGCCACTTCAAGACTCGATGGATCTGAGTAACCTTCTACTTCTTTAAGAAATTTGGAAATGTCGGAGGGTTTGTAAGTTTCTCCGACTGTTTCGTAGCTGATTTGTTTGGGCGGTATGCTGTGCGGTTGACCGTTTTCGTCTACGACAACCCAGTTTTTTTTGCCGTCGGGGCGATCGGCAACTGCCAGACGACGGTCGCCGTGCACTCTAAATTCTACTAACGTTCCCTTCTCCACTTGGCAGCTTTATTATTTTATATTTGATATTTTTACTATTACCATTTATCTGGTTACGATGTGGGATTTTAGATTTAGGATGTTGACAACTTTTACATCAATTGTTAAAAATAACATCTAAAAAGTTATGCTTTTCATGCTTTAATTTTTAACTTTTGAGATTTTGACTAAGACTTACGCAGCAGCGACTAAATACAAAATATTGCGATCGATTAGCGACCATCGCTGGCGACAAAAAGACGTTGTTTTCGCGTAAGTCTTATTTCCAGTCCAAAATCTAAAACCTCAAATCCCAAATCCAGTTAACCTTCTTGGTTTACGAAGGGCATCAAAGCTACAATTCTTGCTCTTTTGATGCTACGAGTCAGGTCGCGCTGCTGTCTTGCCGTCAAACCGGTAATCCGGCGGGGCAAAATTTTACCGCGTTCTGTGACGTATTTTTTGAGCAAATCTACATCTTTGTAGTCGATCGGGTCTCCTGGTTTGATGGGCGAAACGCGCCGGCGAAAGTAAGTCATGGTTTGTTGTTTGTTGACTGTTGACTGTTGACTGTTGACTGTTGACTGCTGACTGTGAGTTTTTAGTTATTAGCCGCTAGTTGCTAGCCGTCAGGAAAGCGTTTGTTAGTTATCTGCTTTTTGCGGATCAATATCAATTGCCAACGACTAATGACTAATGACTACTTGATCTCTTTGTGGGCAGTGTGCTTGTTGCAATGAGGGCAGAACTTTTTGAGTTCCAGCCGCGCCGTCGTGTTGCGACGGTTCTTGGTGGTGGTGTACCGAGACACGCCTTTGGAGCGTTTGCTCGCGTTGGTTCGGCACTCAGTACACTCTAGGGTAATTATGATGCGGACGCCTTTAGCCATAATTCTAAATAAATTTCGACTAATTTAAACACAATTTATTATCTTCTCACATTGCTCTGCACTTGGTCAAGCAATCTTCTAACTTTGATGTCGAGGGAGTAGCCGCGCTTGGTTCCGATGACCATCGTCCCGCTGAGTCGATCGTGAAAGGCTTGGGGAAACCGGGCGGTGTCGATGAAGGCGGTGCTACAGTCGATCGCCAGCGGCAGTATCAGCAGCAAGACGGCGGCGTTGGTAGATGTGAGTCGGGCTACACCGGCAAAGGCTAGGGCGGCGCAAATGCCCAGCAATCCCTCGCGCTTGCAAAGTTCCTGCACTCCGGGAATCCGTTGGAATCTAACATCGGCAATTTTCATGTCCAACGCCCAGCGCCCGATACTTTGACCTTGGTTTTTCCTGACGATGGGTACGCGCAGGATCATCCACAGTAGGACAAAAAAGATGGTTTGGACGATCGGATTAGTGCCGAGAAGCAAGCTGGGCAACCCAACTGCGATCGCGTCGATGCAGAAAGCAGCAGCGCGACGTTCGAGTGATACTTTGGGCAGGAGGGGAACTAGGTCGGAACTCATGGGTCAAAAGCGCGATCGCCATTAGCTACTTTTCAATCTTAAACTGTGGAGCCGGTCGATCGGTCTAAATCAACGTCAAAACCCGCTTTTACTCAGGAATTACGAAAAAATGGTTGGACGCGCGACTTAGATGTCCAAGGTGCGGAGTCCGCAGCCTATAGATAGAATGCCAAACTTCTTGTTTCTCTGAAAAATCTGGTTTTTCGCAATTTTTAATCAAGTAAAAAAGACCATAAAAAACGGATATAATTGCTTTACCTCAAAAATAATTAGACTTTTTGTGTTGTAGCAAGACACGCTGTTTGAGTGTTTGCTAAGCACTCACTAAACTATAGAGTAATGATGATGCGGACGCCTTTAGCCATAATTTTCAATAGATTTTGACTAAGACTAATTTAAACACAATCTATTATTTGCTTATATTACTCTGCTGTTGATTAAGCAATCTTCTAACTTTGAGGTGAAGACAGTAGCCGCGGCGGGTTCCGACTACAATCGTCTGGCCGAGTCGATCGTGCAAAGCTCGGGGAAACCTTTTGCTTTGGGAGACGGAGGCAAACATAGCATCAAACTGCAAGGGCATTAGCAGCATAACCGGGCGATCGATATATTCGTTGTAATGTGAGCTTGCCCACAAACCTACCAAGTATGATGCCGTGCAAATGCCCAGTAATGCCTCGCGCTTGCAGAGTTGTTGCACTGCGGGAGTCCGTTGGTATTTGGTATCAACAACTCTCATCCCCAATAGCCAGCGCCCGAGACTTTGACCTTGGTTTTTTCTGACGATGGCTACGCGCATTATTAACCACAGCAGGACAAAAATTATGGCTTTAACGATAAAATTAGTACCGAGAAGCAAGCTGGGCAACCCAACTGCGCTCACGTCGATGCAGAAGGCCGCAGCGCGACGGCCGATCGATACTTTGGGCAGGATGGGAACTAAGTCGGAACTCATGGGCCAAAAAAGAATTACTTTGAAATGCGTAAGTCCTGTTTCTATCGTAATCGAAATCAAGGGGCTTGGAGCCGTAGGGCATAGGGTCAAGGCGCAGCTACATATTAATAAACCTCATCATGGCTTCCAATGTCAACCAAGACAATTAAATCATCACCTGTTGTAGCATCTTTTTTGAAAGCAAAAATGATTCGACAATCATAAGCCACTGAACAAGACCATAAACCGTTCAATTTCCCCGTTAACTTATGAGATTTTAAAGCCGGATTAAAAGGATCATCGCCCAACAATTCTAAAACCTCTAATATCTGGTCTTGTAATTGCTGATTTTTTTTGATTAATCGCTTAAAACTTCTTTTGAAACTCGGATCGGTTGTTAAAATCATTCCTCCTCCTCCAATAAATATGACTTCAACTCTTCAAAAGTTCCTCTCATGGCTGTTCCCGTCTCTACAGCCTTAAAAACCTCTTGAGCATTCGCCAAAATTTCAGCCCGCCGATTTTCAATCCGTTGCTTGCGGATCAACTCAAACAACTGATCCTGATCTTCTATTGATAAACTTTGAACCTGATCGATAATTTCTTGTAAAGTCATCATACAGCCTCCTTTAAAGTAAAAATGACGAAATATTTCGCCTCCGCCAAAACCCGATCCTTAATCAAACGGCTTAATCCTTGTTCCGTCATAATATCTACCTTACAACCTAGTATATCTTGCAAATCCATCAATAGCCCCCCTGGGAACCAAGGCGAAATTTTCTGTAAATCATAATCCACCAAAAGGTCAATATCACTACTCTCATCGACAACACCCCGCGCCACCGAACCAAACACCCGTACATTAAACGCCCCATGTCGCAGCGCCACCGGCAGGACATCCTCGCGCTTGGATTGTAATAACTGTTGTAGTTTCATCATAGAATGTCCTCAAGCATCAATTTAATACAAACTGCGTAATGTCTCCAAATGTGCAATCGCCCCGTCCCAAATCCCCCCTGAAGCAAGTTTTAATCAGAATTGCCCTCGCCGTAATTGCTGCTATTATTGCCTTCAACATTCCTCACTCGTTATTTCCCGTGTTTACAACACCCGTATCCGAAGCTAGTCCGCCGCCAGAAATCCAGAACGTGCTCGCCGGTAAGCGCAAAATTGTGACTGTGGGCGACAGCATCACCGAAGCCGGGAAATACCCCGGAGGTTACGTTTGGCTGCTACAACGCTATCTGAATGCCCTTTATCCCGATCGCAAAATCGAAATCGTCAACGCCGGAATCTCCGGTAACAAGGCGACTGATATGCAAGCGCGTTTCCAGAAAGATGCGATCGACCAAAAGCCAGATTTAGTGATGATTAATGTCGGAGTCAACGACGTTTGGCACGCTTTCTTTGACTTCCAAAGCCTGCGCTTTTATCCGCAAGGAAAGTTGCCCACAGGAGTGCCACTGGCCCAATATCGGGAGAAAATAACTCAAATGGTGGTGGCCGCAAAAGCCGCAGGAATTCGAGTTGTACTGCTTTCTCCTACTCCAATAGGCGAAATTCTCGACGGCCCAGAAAATCGCCGGTTGCAAGAGTATATTGCCGCGATGCGAGAAATTGCGGTGCAGAATCAGTGCTTGTTTATCGATTTGAATGCACCTTTTCGGGAAGTTATTGGCACTTATCAAAAGCACGCGGGCAAAACTCTGAATTTGTTGGCTGCAGATGGAGTTCACCCGAATCCGTCGGGGTATCGAATTATGGCTTTTACTATTTTGCGCGGTTTGGGCGTACCCGCAAAGGATATTGAGAATTTGCAGGTGAAAAATTAATTAGAAGGAAGAAGGAAAAAGGAAGAGTGAAGAAAAGACTTAATTGCATTCCCAAGCTTTCCTATCTTGAAAATATCTGCGTTTATCCGCGTCAATCTGCCTTTTATCTGCGGTTGACCGGCTCTATCAAAGATTTATGCAATAAGTCTAATCTCCCAATCTCCCAATCTCCCAACTTCCCGCAAGCTTACTCATCAATCGGCGGATGATACCGCTTCAACCAACAGCTACCAATAATCACCAACGCCACCACAACAATAATTTCAGTCCAAAAAAACGACAGGAAATCGCTAGCCGTTCCTACTGGTGGTACTCCCGGTTGAGCATTACGAATCGCGGGAAAAGCAAACAACATCACACCAGTCCAACTCAGCATTCCCACTTCCGGTAACTTGCCAGATTTCATCACCTTTAATGCTAGCAACAGCGCCATAATTGACAGCACCCACATAATTACAATAATCACTAAAGCAAAGAATTTCACCGGAATCGAGCGAGTTGCAGAAACATCGATATAAATAAAGATAGATGAATTCTCTTCCATCGGCTTATAACTGATGTCAAAACCGGGAACATCGGCATGAAAATTAAATTCCAGCGGCACGGGATTCAGTTCAAATGGAGCAAATTTTTTACCAATTGAAGCCAGCGGGTCAATCGAAATAGCTACTTTAGCAATGTGCCTATCAAACGGATAATTATTAATTTTTCCTTTAACTAAGTTAAACTTTAATGCAGGGACAATCATCGGTTTGCCTTCTTTAAAGCTAATTTCCGAATCCTGTATATTTGCGCCGTTAACTGTCATTAACAAGTCTTGAGCCGGGTAAGTTGGCCCTTTTTTATAAATACCTTTGAGCTCAAACTGCAAGCGGGCTTCTAATTCGTTTTTAATCGGGTCTACCCCAATTACCGTCATTTTGACCTCAACTAAGCTTTTGGGGGCTACAGTGCTTTCTGGATCTGGTTTGTAAGGCTCTTGGGCGTTAGCATTGTGAGAGTAAATAGATAAGATAATTGCCAAAATTACCACCAGACTGCAAATTAAAATAAGTATTTTTTTGAGATTAAAATTGTTGACAGTTTGCATTTATTATGGATATTTTATATTTTGATTTGTTGTTAGTATTTCCCGCAGTCTGCCAGTCCGCCAGTCCGTCTGCCCGTCAGGGGTTAAAACTTGTGTCTCATAGCTAAAATCGGTGAAAACTGACATCTTGCACTATTTTCATGAACAGGCTTTCGGGCCTGTCCCACAAAGAGTGAATTTCTTGTGAGACAGGCCCCAGAGCCCGCTCATAAAAGGCTTATTGGGAATGGTGCAACATCTCAGTTAATACTGACATCTTGCACTATTTTCATGAACAGGCTTTCCGGGCTGTTCCACAAGAGTTCAATTTTCTTTCTTGTGGGGTGGGCATCCTGCCCGCCCATAGTAGCGCAACTACGAACCGATAGGAAGCAATACATTTGTTGTGAAACTGCCGTGCAAACCGTAGGGAATGTGCTGTTTTAAATGCAAGCGCGCTACAGGGCCTTTGGTAATATCACGAGCATCTAAAATCACTAAGGTCGATCGATGATTAGCTGCATCATACATTAAAACCAGCAGCCAGCCGTCATCCTCAGCAACAGCATCGGGACGGGTAACAAACACCGGTTCCCCCGCAAAACCACGCGGTGCCGCACTCCAAATTTGCCTTTCACCAGTCACGAAATCCATTTTGAGGATAGCTTGCAAAGGAGCATTCCCAGTGGGAGAATCCGCAGCACCGATGTAAAGATATCGGTAAGGTTGTCCGACATTATTGGGATGCAGAGTCGGAAACTCGCAGCACCTAGTTTCAACAACTTGATGCTGCACCGTTTTGTCTTGCAAATTTAACTTAAACCGCCACAATTCGCCCGCTGGAACGCTGTCAAAATCAATCTCGCGAAAATCGCCGTCCGCCTCTACCGTTGGGAATGATTCGTAACAAACTGAATCTACAAAAACTTCGTCTCCTTCTTCCCATGCGTTGCAGTGGTGGAAGACAAAACAAGGTTCAGTTTCTAATATCTTCACCTCGTCAGTGCCGTTGCGGGGAATTAAAATTGCTTGGGTTGGCTTGTTTGGCGAAAATTGAATGCACTGGGAGGCACTCCGAAATCCTAACAAGAAAAGCAGCGGATTGAAGCTGACGGGATTTTGGAAGAATATGCAGTAATTCGGGGTAATTACCATGTCGTGCAGGAAGGCAAAACCCGGTATTGCATGGGCGTGTTTCTGCAATAATTTGCCGCTTGCATCGAGTTCGTAAATGGTGATGGTACTCGACAAACCGGGCTTGACAGAAAAGTTTACTAATCTGTCTCCTTTGCCATTTTTGCCTTTTTCTATTCTGGGGTGGGCGGCGAAGGCTTCACCGGGTTCTAAGATGCCGTCTAGGGTGTCTAAGCCGAGGGTTTCTAGGGTGCGGGGGTCGAGTCTGTAGGGCTGTGCCGCTTCCCAAAGTGCTAGCAGTTTGTCGCCCCAATAAATGATGTTGGTGTTGGCAATGTTTTTGATTTTGACATCAAAGATGTTGGCTAGCCAGCCCCCTGGTTTCTGTGTGCCGAAAACGCCTCGGTGCAGGATTTTTCCGGATTTTTGTTCGGCTAGATAGCCTTCTGTGTGCACGAATCGGTTGCGGAAATGGGCGCGGCCTTGAGAAATTGCGATCGCACAAACCATCCCATCGCCGTCAAAGGGGTGGTGGATGCGCTGGCCGTTGACATCCAATAATCCGGGCCCGTTGCGAAAGAATGTGCCTTGCAAGTCGGCGGGGATTTCGCCTTCTATGTCGTCAATCCAGTAGTCGGATTCGTTGGGTTGGGATTCGTAGCCGCGCTGCCAGTCTGTGCGATCGTATGATGAGTTTGGGGCGGCTGTTTGAGGTTTGGAAAGCTGTAAGTTTGGCATTGGTAAATGTATGGGAGCGAATTTTTTAACCGCTGATGAACGCAGGTAAACGCAGATGAATTGGGATTAGCTGAGTTTGTTTTCTGCGGTGCGGCTTTGTGACCTTACTGTCGGTACTAAGTCGGGAAAGTATTCGGGCATGAAATGCTGTCCGCCTGGTTTGGAACTGCCCATTTCTGGTTCTAATACGGGAAGAGACTTTTGAGAATTTGGATCGGCGCTTTCTGTACTGTCGGCGGGCAGCCAATTTAAGAACGGTAGCGGCAGAAGTGTGGAGAGGTTTGTGATGACAATTAGCAGCCAGAGGTTATCGAAATTGCGATCGGTAATTCCTAGCAAGTGGGTTAAAAGTGCGCCGCCTTCGTGGGAAATAAGTCCTGCTAAGTTGGTGACTGACATCAACACGGCAAATAAAGTTGCTTCGACGCCTGGGGGACACAATCTGGCGGAGAGTACGAGCACCGGCATATAAGCAATTTGTCCGATTACTGTCAGGATCAGGCTGTCTCCGATGCTGAACCATTGATCGTCAATTCCTAAAGCTCGGTTGGCATGAGTTACTAATAATAAAGTAGTCATGCCCAAAGCAGTCGCAATGACTGTTGACCAGCCAAAAATTACTCGAAATGGAACTGTTTTGAGGAAGCGCTGAAACAGCCAGATGCCGGCGAGGGCGGCAATGCTGGTAACGAGGCGCACTCGACCGAGAAATTCTGGTTGAAAGCCTAATTCGTTGGTGGTGAAAAAGAAGAAGGCGGAGTCTGAGCTTGGGGTGGCTTGCCAGAGGAAGAGAAAGGCGGTGGGCAGCCAAATTGTTTTTTGGGTAACAGCTTGCCGTAGTTTTTTTAGTTGGTCTTTGACTGTTTCAAAGTCTGTTCTTTTGTTGGTTTTTTCTTCGGCAATTAACCAAGCTGTTGCTGATACAATTAGCGGGAAAGATGCGGTGATTAAAAATATTGTGTGGGTGCTGAAGTGTTGCAGCAGGGAACCGCTGAGGTAGGCGGTAATTAGTCCGCCGAGGGCTGCAGCGCCCCAAGACAAGGATTGCAGGGAACCGGCGTCGGTAACGGATTCTTTTCTGGCTCTTTCGACTACCAGGGAGTCGGCGATTACGTCGCTGACGGCGAGGGAGAGGGAACTCAGGGCGATCGCCCCTGTAGCGGCTAACGGCGTGTGTACAATTGTTGCGAGCCCCACCCATGCTGACGTTCCCAGCAGCCCGGAGAGGACGATGTAAGGGCGTCTGCGGTAGCCGAATATCGGCAAGCCGTCCGACATGAAGCCGAACACGGGTTTGATAATCCAAGGCAGGGCTACGACGCCCAGCATTGCCGAGACTTCTGCCGGACTCATGCCGAGTTCGTCTTTGAGAAAGAAGCTGACAGCTAAGCGGGCTAGTCCAAGAATGCCTTGGACGAAGTAAATCAGTAAGATGGCTATGAGTTCGGGGGTTGGCTCATTCCCGAAGAATACTTTTTCTTTTAAAGATTCTTTGAGTTTGCTGGCGCCAGAGGGTGAAAGGAGCATTTGAGCAATATTTCTTAATGAATCTCAATATTTATAACACATTCTTAATGGGTTGCGGGAACTGTCGGAGGTGGGATGCGAAAGTGCCGGGGAGGTGGCAGGTACTATAAAATTGTGATGAGCTCGAATTAAAGGATTGTCGGTAGCAATGAAAACAGAAATTAGAATTGTCTCTCTGGCAGTGGCTTAGATTTTAGGAATGGGGGTTAATTTAGCCTCAGCAATACCTGTTGCTAACAAGCAAGGTGATTATCCGGTGCCACCTGCAAGACAGCGGGGCAACAGGCAGGTAAATTGGATGGTTGTTGACTCTGATTCTCAAGGGTTAAATTGCCGGATGGCTCACAGATTTCGATCGATCTCTGTAGATGGTCTTAATGCGCCCTATGAGTTATTTGAAAGGAATAAACACAATGTTTCGCAGTGGCCTGTGGTGACTACTTTTTTGCGGGGAGAACGGTTGCAAGCGGTGACGGGAAATCTTGCTAATCAAATTATGATTTCTGATTCTCAGGGCAAGCCTTGGCTGCCGATTTCCACGGATAAGGGTAATTGTTTTGTGCGGGCTAACAGCCGTTTTATTAAACCGATTCGGGAAAATTCCACGACTTTAAAACCGTTAGAATAAGGCAGAATGGAAACAGGAAAAACAAACCTTAGATTATACAACTTATATGCAAACCGCGAGCAATTCTCAAACCCTGACAATCCAACTGTCTCCTGAAGACAGCGAAAGGCTTTTAGCAGAAGCGAAACGTCGTCAACTTGATGCCCACAGCCTAGCTGAAATATTGCTGCATGAAAGCTTAACTGAGCTAAAGCCTGTTGCTGGTGCCGATATTGAATCTCTGGAAAAATTGTACAGCTTCCGGGAAAAACAGAAATATTACAGTTTCTGGAAAAATATCATTTTTTGATGCCCGTATTGCTGGAAGCACCAGACAAAATTTTCAATTACTTCCCCGGTAAAAAGTTGTGCCTTGAAGTTGAGGCAGACTCTAAATTTATTAACTCCGCGCAGCTATTTCTGGATATTATTATTATTGATGGTGACGCCGATGAAATCATAGACGAGGCACTTGACAAAGAAGAAAAATTGTCAGAGGATTGGTATTTACCTCTGCCGTATGAGGTGCGGCGAGTTTTTAGTTGTGGCGTGCGCTAATAATGACTTTTGACTGGTCGCAGTACCTGAATCTAGCAAAAGAATTTCTCGGTCAACCGACTCCTCCTGCAAATCAAGAAGCAAAAATGCGATCGGCTATCAGTCGGGCATATTATGCAGCTTTTATCAGTGCTAGAAATTACTTGCAGGAAACAGAAGGGCATTCTATTCCGAAAACGGCAGATGCTCAGAAGTATGTTGTGCAGCAGTTCAAACAGAGTTCTGAAGCCGAGTGTCAAAATATAGGGAGGAACTTGGAAAAGTTGAGAAGGGATCGAAACGAAGCAGATTATAACAATAGTGTACCAGAACTGTTCAAGATTAGCAAAATAGCAGTCTAGCGAGCGCAGCGGGTAATCTCTCAGTTAAGCAACCTATAAACAGTCAAATTTTAAGCCTGATCTAGTCACTGTTCCGACAATTATTTTCTTAATTTCAGCGGGTGTAAAATTAAGATTAGCCTGCTTTATCAAGGCGGCGGCTCTCGAAACGTGGGGAGCTACCATTTCGGAAAAAAATCGTTAGGTTATACAATTTACATGAAAACCGCGAGCAATTCTCAAACCCTGACCATCCAACTGTCCCATGAAGACGGCGAAAAGCTTTTGGCAGAAGCGAAACGCCGTGGAGTTGATGCTGACAGCCTAGCCCTAATGCTGCTGCACGAAAGCTTAACCGAGCGGAATCCTGTTTCTTTGGCCGATCTTGAATCCCTGGAAAAATTGTACAGTTGGCGAGGAAAAACTGAAATATTGGAGTTTCTGGAAATAAATGATTTTTTGATTCCCATATTGCTGGAAGCACCAGACAAAATTTGCCATTACTTCCCTGATGCTGAGTTATTTCTTGAATTGGTGACTGACCCAGAAACTGTCGATGATGCTATGTTAGAATTAGCCATTTGCATGAACCTAAATCCAGATGAATCAGTTGAAAAACTTAATCAATTTCAAGATGATTGGTGGTTAAATCTATCAGATAAAATACGACAGCCACTTTGTCCTATCTTAGAATATCCCGATGACTTTTGAATGGTTAGAATATCTTAATTTAGCTAGAGAACTTGCAGGTAAAGCAACTGCACCTGCAAATCAAGAAGCCAAATTGCGTGCTGCTATCAGTAGAGCCTACTATGCAGCTTTCATTAAAGCGCGAAACTATTTACGGGATAGCGAAGGGCTTTCTATTCCAAAGACAGGAGAAGCTCACCGATACGTTCAGCAACAATTCGCTATCAGTCCTGATCGAACTCGCAAGAAAATAGCAGAAAATTTGAGGTATTTGCGAAGCTATCGCCGAAAAGTAGATTATGACGATGCAGTACCGTGATTATCCGGTATTGCATTAATAGCTATTGGAATCTCCAAGAAAGTAATATCTGACTTGAGTAGTTTGTAAGGATAGGTTGGAGAGTTAAAAATTTATGAGTCAAGTCCATCTTTTTTATTTAGGACAGTTATATGATTGTCAATCCTGAAAATGTCCCGGAAAGTACAGGCTCAAATTATCCTGAACAATTCAAATCTGCAGTTGCGGGAAGAGCTAGAAAACGCTTGGGTGATGCCACCGGATTGCTGAATTTTGGGGTAAATTTGGTGAGGCTGGCGCCGGGAAGTTGTTCTGCTCTCCGACATTGGCACTCTCGTCAAGATGAGTTAGTCTATGTTCTGGAAGGGGAGATTACTCTGATTTCTAATGCGGGTGAGGAAGTGCTGCAACCGGGTATGGCGGCGGGTTTTCGGGCTGGTGATGCTGATGGGCATCATTTGGTTAACCGCTCGAATGCTGATGTTGTTTATCTGGAAATTGGCGATCGCACTCCTGGTGATTCAGCGAATTATCCCGATGACGATCTAATTGCCGAAGCTAGCGGCAATGGTTGGATTTTTACTCACAAAAATGGCGAAATTTATGAGGGTTGAAAGTTTATGAGTCAAGTCAATCTTTGGAGTTCGGCGGAACACGCTTTGTGGTATCTTGCTAAGGCTGATGGTATTCCTCACCGCACTGAGGGTGAGGCGGTTTTGTTGGAGGAGGTGCCGAAAACTGTGCGCCGTATTCTGGATGTGGGTACGGGTGATGGGCGGTTGTTGGGTTTGCTTAAGTGCGATCGCCCGAATGTTGAGTGTGTGGCGATCGATTTTTCGCCGACAATGCTGGAAAAAGCCAGAACTCGCTTTGCTGATGACAAGAATGTCACGGTAATCGAGCACAATTTTGACGAACCGCTACCGGATTTGGGCAAGTTTGATGCGATCGTTTCTAGTTTTGCGATTCATCACGTAAAGGACGATCGCAAACGTTCCCTCTACGCCGAGATTTTCGAGCTCTTGGAGCCCGGAGGCATTTTTTGCAATTTGGAACACGTAGCGTCCGCAACTCCGGCTTTACACGAGAAGTTTCGAGTGGCGCTGGGTATTAGCGATTCACCCGACGATCCGTCTAATAAATTGCTGGATGTGGAAACGCAACTGCGCTGGTTTAGAGAAATTGGTTTTGGTGAGGTAGATGGTTATTGGAAGTGGCGGGAACTCGCTTTATTAATTGGGGTGAAACCTGTTTAGCGGTAAGTATGGGTAAGGACACAGCAGTGCCGTGTCCTTACAAAAATCACATACAATCTGTATAGGATGCGTGGCTAAATTAAATTAAATCTGGGACTTTTGGTTTAATTCGGCGCTCATACCAGTTCATTAACGGGGTGGCGCTAATGCCGTGCAAAATCACAGAAATTACGATAGTTGTAAAAGTAATCCAGGCAATTTTTTCGCCGATTTCGCCTTTCAATCCGTGACCGAAAGCATAGGTAAGATAATAGATTGAACCCACGCCACGAATGCCAAACCAACCGCACAGCAAGCGGCTGGCGGGATGCAATCGACTGCCGATCGTACTGATCCAAGTTCCCACAGGCCGGATGAAAAAGATTAACAATCCAGCTATTAAGAGGGCGTAACTGCCATGTGCCACCAAAGCTTCTAGGCGCAACAGGGAACCCAATATTAAAATTGTTCCTACTTCCATTAACTTTTCTATGCGCTCGGTAAAGTGCAGTTGGGAAAGTGGTTTTTCTGGATCGCGGTAACTCCGCTGCACCACAATTCCTGCTACAAAAACTGCCAGAAATCCGTAGCCGTTGACTACTTCTGTGAGGGAATAGGTGAGCAGAATTGTGCTGAGGGCGATGAAATCTTCCATTAATTCATCGGCTGGTCGGTAGCGTTGGAGTTGGCGATCGATCCAGGTGACGGCTTTAGCTACTAAAATACCCATAACGATACCTGCTGCGATCGCCCAAATCAAGTCAACTACTACCCACTGCGAAAACCAGTTCGGCCAGTGGTTATCTTTTAGCGCATAAATGCCGAAATAAACAAAGGGAAAAGCTAAAGCATCGTTCAAACCGCCTTCCGATGTTAAACCAAAACGCAATTCATCGCGATCGTGAATATCAGCTAACTGAACTTCTGAGGCTAAAACTGGATCGGTGGGTGCGAGAATTGCTCCCAATAAAATTGCTGGGCCCCAATCTAATTTCACAAACCAATGACCGACTGCGGCCACCCCAAAAATCGAAATAGGCATTAAAAAACCTATCAGTCGCGCTGTGGAATTCCAGGCCCAAAATTGCAGCGGGCGGTTCATTTTTAAGCCGCAACTGAATAGAGAAACAATCACTACAAATTCTGTAAGTCTTTCTAAAAATTGAGCTTCGGGCCGCAATTGAATTAGGTTGACACCGTAGGGCCCCAATCCGATACCGACAATTAGATAAATTAAGGCATAAGACAGTGGCAATCGCGAAATCCATCCCGAACCCAAGGTGACTGTCAGCAGGAGGATGCCAATTGCTAGCAAGTCGAGAATGTAAATATCCACCATAGCGATCGCACTTTTGAGCTGGTTAACAAGTGCGATCTTGACAGGTAAAAGCTTCTGGCGCATCCGCCACCAGCTAGAGTCTGCTATCCTCCGAAAGTTACAGTTGTTAAGAAGAAGGAAGAAGGAAGAAGGAAGAAGGAAGAAGGGAGAAGATATACACAGCAAGCTGGAGAGCGATCTGTATTTTACGTTTAATTAGGTGGACTTACTTATACAACTACCAACTGACAACTGTCAACTGTCAACTGTCAACTGTCAACTGACTAATTAGGAACCCCACTTTTTTCGGTAGCGATGATGTGCAAATCTACGTTTTTGAGCGATCGCACTAACTGTTGAGTCAAAGAGCCCCGCAGCAGCAAATTCCAGCGGGATTGCTGGCTTTCACCGATCACAATTTGAGTAATCCGATACTGTTTCGCTAC
>JARCMA010000032.1 GCA_030248405.1 Microcoleus sp. MP8IB2.171 | reverse complement strand
GCATCTGACAGCATGAATTCCAGACGCTCTTTGGGATAAGCTGGATCTAAAGGTAGGTAAGCAGAGCCGGCTTTGAGAACAGCTAAAAGCGAGACGATCGCATCCAGAGAGCGATCGAAACAAACACCGATTAAAACTTCCGGGCCAGCCCCCAAAGTTTGCAAGTAATGTGCTAGTTGATTGGCGCGACAATTTAGCTGTTGGTAAGTTAACTGTTGTTCGCCAAAAACTAAGGCTACAGCATCGGGAGTTTGCTCTGCTTGCACTTCAAACAGTTCGTGAATGCAGGCATCTTTGGGATAATTTGTTTGAGTATTGTTCCAATCAACTAATATTTTTTGTCGTTCCGTAGCCGTCAAAATTAGCAAATTTTGCAGCGGGCATTCTGGATTGGCTACTACCGCCTTTAACAACTCCTCAAATTCCGCCATGCGAGATTGGATGGTAGCCGCGTCAAACAAGTTGGTATTGTACTGGCATTCCAGCACTAATTTTTGTTTGGTTTCGCTAGCATTCACCGCCCATTCAAAATTTTCGCAAGTTCTGGGATTTGAGAAAGCTTCAGCTTTAAAATCTGGAAAATTAAGCTGTGATTCCGCAAGTTGTACGTCCAGATTAAAAGTTACCGGAACTAGCGGAATGCGGCTGAAATCTCGGGCTAAGGCTAGTTTTTTGACCAGGGTTCCGAAGGTGATTTGCTGCCTGTCGCAGGCATCTAAAATCGCTTTCCGGCGCGATCGCAAATAATCGATAAAAGATTGCTCGCCGTTAATTTGGCTGCGAATCGGCAACAAGCTGACACAGTGTCCGGCAAGTTTTTCTTGACCTCCAAACAACTGTCCGGCTGACGGCATCCCGACAATCAAATCCTCTTGGCCGCATAAGCGGTACATAAATGCTTCAAAACCAGCAAAGAGAGTTGTAAAAAAACTGCAACCTGCTTTTTTCCCCAGACGTTTGAGGTTAGCAACTAGATCGGGATTTAGTTCCCAATCTTCCCGCGAACCATTGTAAGTTCTCAAAGCAGGCCGCGGTCTGTCTGTCGGCAAATCCACCACCGGACTTGTGTCGGAAAAAAGCTTTAACCAATAGTCTTCTGCGTCAATAACTTCGGTGCTTGTTGATTGTGCTTCTTGTAAAATTGCGTATTCTGTAAAACTTTCTGGTTGGGGAATATTGGCGGCTAACCCTTGCTTTTTTGCAGAGTAAATTTTTCCCAAATCGGGCAATAAGATGCCCCAAGACCAGCCATCGCAAATGATGTGATGGCCTGTCATAATAACGAGATGCTCTTGTTCTTGCAGCTTGATAATTTGACTGCGAAACAGCGGCCCGCTAACTAGGTTGAAAGGTCGATCGACTTCTTGGCGGCGCAAATAAGCTAATTTCGATTCGCGATCGCGATCGTCCAAAATTGATAAGTCGATCGTTGGAATATCGAGGGCGATCCACGCAGCAACGCAAAGAGTCGATCCGTCGGGGCTAAATGTTGCCCGCAGCGCATCGTGTCGCTGCACTAATTCCTGAATGGAAAATCGCAGAGATTCAAGATCGAGGCTTCCTTGCAATCGCAAACACATCGATTCGTTGTAAGCACAATTTGCCTCATTTCCCATTTGCACGGCAATCCAGATTTCTTTCTGCGCTTCCGTGGGGGGTACGCAAGCAAAAAGTTCTCCGCCTGCGAAAGGATCGAAGTCTATAGCAGTTAGTTTTGGTGACAATTCTGCGATTGTTTTCATTGGTTGTTAATTAACATTAGAGCAACTAATCTAGACATGGATATTTGTTTTTTTACCGCAGAGGGCGCAGAGGGCGCAGAGAGAGGAGGGAGAGGATCGCAGGGGTATTAATTTCGGGAGCATTGTCATGATGAATTTCTCTCCTTTTTCTCTGTTTGCTCTGCGTTCTCTGTGGTTGAATCAGTTTTTAGGTCTCATGACAAGCTTTCTCCTACTTGTAAATGTTTGCCGGGGCGTTCTGGATCTGCTACGTACCAAGCGGGATTACCGTTAGGATCTCGCCCTAATTTTGCACCTGCTACGGGAGCATTTTGGGCGAAAGCAGTTGATGATTTTCCTCCATTAATATTGCTGTGATTGTGGAATTCGATCGCCCTCACAGTTTCCCCCGATCCACCGGCTAAAAATCCGGCTGACTGCAATTCGGCAATACTGTTTTTAAATGCTTCTTTGATAAAAGCAATATCTGCGTCGGAATGGGCTAGCGTCAGGAAACATGGGCGGTGATCCCAAATGTGAATGCCTTTTTCCCGCAGCGAGTAGAAGAGCAGTTCTCCATGAGAAAAATCTTGCGGGTAGGAGATTTTGAACAGGGAACCAAAGTTTTTAACCGTGAAAGGTGCTTGCTCGCGATCGAACATGGCGTTCAATTCTGCAACTAATTGGTCAGTTTTGGCATTGAGTTCGCGCTGCAAGGAAGGCCCGCCCCGTTTCAAATATTCGAGGGATGCTTTGGCGGCTGCTAAAGTCAGGGGATGACGGATAAAAGTTCCGGCAAAATAGGTAACGCCAACTTCCGGGAACGAGTCATCTCCGAATTGCCAAAATCCGCCATCTAAAGCGTCCATCCAGGCTGATTTGCCCGCAATTACCCCGATCGGCATCCCGCCGCCGACAACTTTGCCGTAGGTGCCGATATCGGCTTGTACGCCGAAATATTCTTGAGCGCCGCCCGGTGCAATACGGAATCCGGTAATCACTTCGTCCATGATGAAGGCGCAACCGGCTCGATCGCAAATCCGGCGCACTTCGTGGAGGAATTCTCGCGGTTGCCAGTCGGGGCGGCGGCTTTGTACCGGTTCTACCATGATGGCTGCAAACTCGCCCGCCCGCGCTCTGAGGAGTTCTAGGGATTCGGGTTCGCCGTAGTCGAGGATCAGGGTATTGTCAACGGCGGATTGGGGAATTCCCGGTGCTGCTGGGAGCGATCGCAATTTCTTAGTTCCGCGCACGATTACTTCGTCGAAAATCCCGTGATAGTCGCCCGTAAACATGACGATCGTACTGTTGCCGGTGACGGTGCGCGCGAGTCGCATTGCACCCAAAACTGCCTCAGAACCGGTATTGCAGAAGGCCACGCGATCGTGCTTGGTCATTTCGCAGACGAGTTCGGCGACTTCCCCTGCTAGCGGTGTTTGCGGCCCGATTTCAAATCCGCGCTGCATTTGGGCGGCGATCGCTTCTGTAACAAATGGCGCTGAATATCCGAAAAAGTTCGACCCGAAACCGTTGGTTAAATCGACATACTCGTTACCGTCTTCATCCCACAGTTTGGAACCGGACGATCGCCCCACCACGATCGGATAAACCAACTCTTTCATCGTCCGGTTAAAGCCGGAAACTACGCGCGGATCTGCGAGGTGGTGGCGGTGAGTTTGAGTGTACTGTTTCGATTTTTGGGTTCGCGCCGTATACCGCTTGACAAATGTTTCTAAATATGCAGTTTGCGAGGGAGTTAAGGCACCGCGATCGGATGTGTCGATGCGGGCGGCCGCGCCGAATACTTTTTTGGGTTCGGCTGTGGGTTCGGCGGATGGTGCAGGTTGGGCGGTTGGGGCGATCGTGCTGCCGTTATTCTGGGATTGCGGGATATGTTGCACCGGTGCGGGGGGCTGCACCATTTGAGTTGGGGCTGTCGGTGCCGGCTGTGCGGGAACACCGCCACCTAACAATTCTAGGTGTCGCGACATAATCTGCAACTGCTGGCCGATCAAGTATTCGAGGTTGCTGGATGGTACGGGTTGCAAGATTTGAGGTTGCGGGGCTGGTAGATTTACCGCCGGGGCGCTGGCTGCAATTGCTGCGGGAATTGCTGCGGGAATTGCTGCGGGAATT
>JARCMA010000260.1 GCA_030248405.1 Microcoleus sp. MP8IB2.171 | reverse complement strand
GAGTAGCCCCGGTTTCCATCGCCGAGAGCAAGTCAGCATCGCCCTCAAACATACCATCGAGAGATTCTGCCGGCAGTGGCTCTAAATCCGCACTCAAAAAATCCGTTTCCAGGGCATCAAACAAATCATCTTCGCCCTCAGACTCCCCGGCGCCATCTGTTTCGGCTCGATCGAACAAACCCTCGGGAGGCTGAGCAGACAACTCCTTCACAGCCACAGCCGCGCCGTCATCTGGCGCCGATCCAGCATCGCTCTGCTGCACCATGCCTTCGGCAAACATATCCTCCAAGAAATCGAAAGCTGCGCCCTCATCAGATTCGACATTTGAAATTTCCGACTCAGGATGATCATCGGACAAAGCCCCAAGTTCAACCTCTGCCGAATTTGTCAAGCCTTGGTCGGAAACAGCCGCACCATTGTTCTCGAACAAACTCCCCAACTCGCCCTCATTAACTCCCACACCTGCACTGAGCAATTCTGAATCCCCATCATTCCGCCAACCCCCACGGGCTTGCCCCGAAGCTTCTCCGTCATACTCAGTACCGGTAGGTACAGAACCGAACAGATCAGCCAAATCTGCGGCTTCTCGGGAAGTAGCGGCTCCTTGCCGATCCCGCGCAGTCTGTTCATCCTCAGAAATCGAACCCGAGGTCATATCCCCAAACAGCGCATCTAAATCCGTATCGTCCAGTTCCAGGTTGAGCGATTGCACAGACTCGTCTTCCAGGCCGAAAGCATCTTCTAGCCAGTTTTCATCCGCAGAGATATCTAAATCAGAATTTGATGTCATATTAAGAACGTTGCCCATTTCCTCATTTTGTGCGATGCCTGCAGCTTGATCTCGATCGCCCCCGTTCTCCCCACCTTCGTCTTCTGAAGAAAGGAAATTAGAAGTAATCCCCAACAGCTCGCTCACATCCGAGTCCTCGCCAAGCTCAGAGATCAACTCGAAATCATCTATTTCAGGGAGAGCAAGCGCTTCTGCACCCGCTGAATCATTATTGCCCCCCCCTGGTGCCGGCTCCTTCGCTCCTGCGTCGAAAGCCTCAGACTTGAGGGAATACTCCGCAGAGACTGCCGGCACACCCGTTGCCTCATCAGATAAGCCTAAATCGCCGAACAAGTTATCGAAATCAGCATCTTCCGTAACACCAGCAGAAGTTTGGGCAGCCACTTCGTCCAAAAGCGTACCGAGAGCATCTTCCTCAGCTTGTCCCCTGGCTGGGGCCACCGTGTCGTCTCGCCGCTCCAAACCGCCCCTACCGTTACCCGTTTTAAGCTGTTTGCGAGTTAACCGCTGGCTCGAACCCGCCTTTTTCTGACCGGCAGCTACTGCCGAGCCTTCTGCCTCCTGTCCAAACAGCAAATCCTCCCCAAACAAACTCGTCAGGTCATCAATCGGAGGCTTCGTGTTCGTTTCGGAACTTTCGGCATCGTATTCATCAAACAACAAATCAGTAAAATCGCCGGAATTGTCATCGTCTGACCCCAGCATTCCCGCCGCCGATATCCCAGAAGACTGTGCATAGTCGAGGTCTTCTTCTTCTTCCCAAGCGCCGTCGAGATCCGGGGACTCGCCGTCAAACAAGTCAGCTAAAGTGTTGAGTTCTGCCGCGCCCACTTCCGGGCCGGTGCGGGTCGAGCCTCTAAAAGCACCCGTCTCCATATCCGATTCTGCGAATCCGGCGGAATCGTCGAACTGGGCGGATCTAAGGCCACTGTCATCGTTGCTGTCGCCGCTGTCGAGTTGGTCGAACAGCTCGTCTATACTCAGCCCAGAAATAGTCGGCAGCAACTTGTTCAATCCATCCGGGGCATCGCCCGAACCCACCAGATCCCAGGCCTCATCCTCAACAGAAACCACATTTGTCCCGGATGTACTCGGTTGAGCGAAGGCCAGCAAATCTTCAAAATCCGTTTCTGGAACCAGAACAGCCGGCTGCAGCGCCAGAAGTTTTGCGCTTGGTGCGATCGACGATTCTAGACCCGAAATTACCATTTCTTGCGCTTGTTTGATGTCTTTGATCACCGTTGGGGCTAAGGTACGGTAAGTATTTTCTGGGTTGGCGATCGCCTTGGATACAGCTTGGATCAATTCTATCCAGCAGGGCAGTTCAAATTCTTCCCCCGCCCTGAGCAAGTTCCGACAAATGTTCTTGAGTTGCCGCCTGCTTTCTAGCCCCTCGGGCTGTTTGAACTCTTGCAGGAGTTCCCGCATCCTCGCCGGCACGTCGGAGTCAAATACTAGCTGCAGCGCGCTGTCTTCTGTTGCTCTAGCATCAGGTGCGTAAACTGACCGCGAATCCGGAATACTCCTTGATGAGGCAAACGCCCCGACTCCCATCCCCGCCATAACTTGTTCGGGTACGGCCAGAGCGCTGCTCTCGTCTGCATGGTGTTCTCCGTGTCCAACGAGTCCCCCCAAGTGCCCGTTAAGTTCTTCAAATACTGGTTCTAATTCTCGAACCATCTGTTCTCCCAATTCTTCTGTCAGTCCAAAAGGCCCCGACAGTTGCTCTAAGAGCCCTTGCAATGTGTCAAAAATTCGCAGAAAAAGGGACTCTAGCTGTTGGTCTACTTTAACGCTGCACTCTTTTAAAACTTTAAAACTATCTTCTAGTCGGTGAGCTGTTTGCTGAATGCTGGTCAGCCCCAGCATTGCTGCTCCTCCTTTGACAGAGTGAGCGGCCCTAAATACTTCGTTGACCAGTTCGGGGTCTTCGATCGTGGTTTGCAGATTCAGCAAGCCTTGTTCGATCGTATTGAGGTGGTCTTTTGCCTCCTCAATAAAGTAGCCCATTATCCTCTGTTGTTGCTCCGGCAGCATATTTTTATTCCTGATTTTAATCGTTATTGTATTGGGTCTATTTTAATATTCTTAGAGAATATCTCTGTAAATCTCTCCCCTTGCCAACAGAATAATCTGACTGCGAGATATTGCAAATGTCCTAGCTATTTCTGCTTTCGATATCCCCTCACCTAAAAGATAGCGAATCTGCTGCACCTGTTCGGCTTTTAGCTTGCGGCTAGGGCATATCTTGCCAGGAACGAAAGGAAAGCGGTTTTTTTCTATAGAATCGCGGGAGTTATCGGTGGGGGTTCCTTCCCACCTTAAATGCGGCAAGGGGGCGGACGCTGTACTTGAAAGGTCAGCGTCTGGGGAATTGCCGCCAGCAAATAAACTGAGCGACAGCGAATCATTATTTGAATTGATACTCATAGCCGTCAGCTTTGTGAATGGTTTTCAAATATTTCGGATGTACATCAAAACTTTTACTACACGCAGTTAACTTGAAGCTGGGTTTGAATCGAATAGCAATTCGCCCAGTGTAAGTTCCCGCATACTTACCATTGGGGACATTAGCTTTTACCAAGTCTCCAGTTTGGAATCCCATGAAGAACTTCTGCGCTGGGGCGTGACGAATGGGAAACCCATAACGGTCAGTACCGCAACGCTGTCTTCTCCCGTGTCCTCTGGCTTTAACTACTAGCGGTTTAATCCCCTTGAGTAGTAATTGACTCGGAGTTGACTCACCAACACAGGCTGCATCAGCCCAGTGGGTTTTCTCAATCTCTCTAATTTTGCGATTGAACTTGGTTCTACCTCCCGAACCGACTTCTACGGGTAAGCCAGTTAACTGAAGCCTTCGGTATAATTCCCAACGAGTAGTATTAACCGCTGCTGCATCTTTAAGTGGTGCTTTGGCTTGAGCCAATATTCGCTTAAGAACTTCGGGCTGCTTTTTCAAGAACTCCTCAACAGGTTTATTCCCCTTGGATTGGTTACAGGAATGACAACTAAGACAGAGGTTACTGACTCGGTTAGAACCACCATTGCTTTTGGCGAGGATGTGTTCTATTTCAAAAGGGACATCCTTGATACCACAGTAGGCGCATTTCCTGCCCCATTTTTGAAGTAAATACTCCTTAACTTCAAACCCAAATAGCACCCCATGCTGGTATTCAATCCCACTAATCTCAGGATTTTGCATTTGTTGTAAATCAAATCGAACTAGCTCTTGAGAGATGGCAGTAATTGGACAAACTTTCCTAATTCGCCTCACCCAAGTTTCGATATTGGCAATCCGGCTTTCTAGGGAAGGTGGTAGCCAGCCAGCCTTACGGGTTCTATTTAGGAAGCGAGGCTTGCGGTAACGAGTTTGACGATTACGGCGACCTCTTCTTAAGGCTCTACGGGATTCAAGGGAATCTTTAATTTGCTGTCCTCTGTGAGAGATTTCTAAGGCGTTGGTAACGCGCCCTGTCTCTTCTTGAATAACAGCAATTCCGCTCGTTTTACTACCAGGGTCAATCTTGATTCTGTGGGAATGTGTTGTAGATTCCTCGATGATTCTATCTGGCAACACAATAGTAAATGGATAGCATTTGAATACTTTAGCCCTCCCTTTTTTCATGAGTTCTCTTGCCCTTGCGGGATGGCACGGGTCAAGAGGTTTCAGATTTTTATCAAGAACAAAAATTCGCATTACTTTGAACTCTCAACTTACGTTGGTATGGTTTGCCTCGCTAATGTTATAAGAGCTTTTTAAGCCTGAAGCACTGGTTTTTCCCTATAGCCTGTTTAACTTCAGACGACAGAGCCTAGAACTGGCACGTATTCTAGGGTGTCTTGACTCAAATAACGGAGTCCCTATTAGGAACTAAAGCTGGTCAACAAGGCTTACAGTTTCCTGCAAGCCTACACTGTACTTTTAGTCAGTGTAGGTAGTTGACAAATGGTCAGGATTAACGCAGTTACGGACATCACAACTATGGCAACAAAAGTATTCTGCTCTAATCGGACGACCTAAGATATTTTCTAATACTAAACGGTGAACAGTAAGCGTTTTCCATTCACCGTTAATCCTAAGTCTTTTGTTGGCATAGCCCCTGCTATTTTTTGAAAGAGTAGAGATAATACAGCCCGTCGGCTGAATCTCACCAAATATACCAGGAATAACCTCTACTATGTTATGGTTCATCTGTACAACTCCTAGTTTGTTTAGGTGCTGGATTGGCATCCCCGCAGCGGTTTCAAGACTGCGAGGTTACTTTTTGTTTGCCATCATTGCCACACTAATGTGCTTGTAAATCAGCAAGTAAAAAAAGCATTAAACAATCAATTATTGTCTTTCTGCTGTTTCTACTCGGAACCTTTCTACCGATGTCAAAAGGTCGCGAGCAACACCTACCAAATTTTGCAAAGCACCCGAAACTCGCTGCGCTTCTTGGGACGTTTCCTGAGCAGTTAATTCCACTGCTTGCATCACACTGGCGACCGAGCGAGCTGTTTCATTCTGTTCTACAGTGTCCGCCGTAATCGATCGCACTAACACGTCAATTCGGTTAGTTACTTGAATGATATCTTCAAGTGATCGCTTCGCCTGTTCTGCCAATCTTGTCCCCTCAATAACCTGCTGCGTCCCTTCTTCCATCGCCGTCATTACCGCGCCGGTTTCGCTTTGAATTTGCATCACGATCTGTTCGATTTCTTTCAAAGACTTAGCCGATCGATCTGCCAACTGTCGCACCTCGTCTGCCACGATCGCAAAACCCCTGCCCGCTTCCCCAGCTCTCGCCGCCTCAATACTGGCGTTGAGGGCCAACAAATTCGTCCGAGAGGCGATCGTCGCGATTAAAGCCACAATCTTAGAAATTTCTTGAGAAGCTTCCGCCAACCTCTTGACTTTTCTCGTGGTTTCTGCTACAGTTTCTCGAATTTCCAAAATCCCGGCCACCGTCCGCTCCACAGCCTCGCCCCCTTTCAGAGCCGTTGCCGCCGCGCCCCGGGCCACTTCTTCCGCCTCTCTAGCGCT
>JARCMA010000259.1 GCA_030248405.1 Microcoleus sp. MP8IB2.171 | reverse complement strand
GTCAGGGCTGAATGTTTTGACTAGAAACTGAGAAATTTTCCCCTGACGCACCCTACGGTTAGTTATTGTAGGGTGCGTCAGGGCTGAATGTTTTGACTAAAAACTCAGAAGTTTCCCCCCTGACGCACCCTACGATTGGTTAGTACGCAATGCTTAGAAGAAACCTAATGCTTTCGGGCTGTAGCTGACCAACAAATTCTTAGTTTGTTGATAGTGATCCAACATCATTTTGTGATTTTCGCGACCGATACCGGATGATTTGTAGCCGCCGAAAGCTGCGTGGGCGGGATACAAATGATAGCAGTTTGTCCACACGCGGCCTGCTTGAACGGCGCGACCCATGCGGTAGGCTGTGTTGATATCGCGAGTCCAAACTCCTGCACCTAAACCGTACAGAGTATCGTTGGCAATTTCTAAGGCTTCGGCTTCGTCTTTGAAGGTGGTGACTGCTAATACTGGGCCGAAGATTTCTTCTTGGAAAATTCGCATTTTGTTGTTTCCTTTGAAGACTGTCGGCTGGAAATAATAGCCGTTTTGCAAGTCGCCGGATAAGATGTTTCTTTCGCCACCAATCAGGCATTCTGCGCCTTCTTCACGCCCGATTTTGACGTATTCGGCGATTTTTTCCATCTGGTTGATGGAGACTTGCGCGCCGAGGGCGGTTGTCGGATCTAGGGGGTTTTCTTGTTTGATTTGGCGGATGCGATCGATCGCCCTTTCCATAAATCGATCGTAAATTGACTCCTGAATTAACGCCCGCGAGGGACAAGTGCAAACTTCCCCTTGGTTGAAAGCAAACATGACTAATCCTTCGACTGCTTTGTCGAGGAATTCGTCGTCTTGGGCGCAGACATCTTCAAAGAAAATGTTGGGCGATTTTCCGCCTAATTCTAGTGTCACCGGGATGACGTTTTGGGAGGCGTATTGCATGATCAACCGGCCCGTGGTTGTTTCACCAGTGAAGGCTACTTTGGCAATCCGGGGGCTGGTGGCGAGGGTTTTGCCGATTTCGGCACCGGGCCCGTTAACGACGTTGATTACGCCGTCTGGTACTAAGTCGGCGATGATTTCCATCAGTACCAAGATTGAGGCGGGGGTGGGCCCGGCTGGTTTGAGGACTACGCAGTTGCCGGCGGCGAGGGCTGGGGCTAGTTTCCACGCAGCCATTAATATCGGGAAGTTCCAGGGGATGATTTGTCCGATCACGCCCAGGGGTTCGTGGAAGTGGTAGGCGACTGTTGTGCCGTCGAGTTCGCCGATCGACCCTTCTTGAGCTCGGATGCAGCTTGCAAAGTAGCGGAAATGGTCGATCGCCAGTGGTATGTCTGCGAATGTGGTTTCGCGGATTGGTTTACCATTATCCCAGGTTTCGGCGATCGCCAGTCGATCGAGGTTTTCTTCCATGCGATCGGCTATTTTGTGCAACACCCGCGCCCTGTCTGCTGGGGAAGTCTTACCCCACTTGTCTTTCGCGCTGTGGGCGGCATCCAGTGCCAATTCTACATCCTCGGCGCTCGATCGGGGAACTTGACAAATTGATTTTCCTGTAATTGGAGACAGGTTTTCCGAGTATTTCCCTTTCACCGGCGCTACCCACTTGCCGCCGATAAAGTTGTCATAGCGAGTTTGAAAAATCGACTGATTGCCGGATTGAACAGGTGCTGCTACTACCATTTTATTACCTGATTAAAACTTGTTTTCGCGATCGCTTAAAATCTCTTGCATATCAACTATCGTCTATTTTCCTGAAGTTCGGTCAATTCATATACAAAATTTTACATTTATCAAATATTTTGCAGTCACTGTAGCGGCGGGTTCACCAACTATCTCAGGCTAAAAACAACTATCTCAAAAACCCGCCCCACCCAAGGGTAAACACTATTAATTAACTGTGACGCAGCGGAAGTTTTATCCGAAATTTAGTACCTTTACCAGGTTGCGAAAAACACTTTAACTCTCCGTCTTCCTGCTCTAGAATTATCCGAGAGCCGAGAGTAATTCTTGCCTAAATTGTGGGTTATGCCAACCAAAAAGGGAGCAGAAAGTGGCGCTGTGAGATATTTGCTAATTCCCATATCGTTATCAGCAACCTCAATATAAATCCCCTGAACATCGACCACCTCAGTGCCAATCCCAATCACCGATTTAAATTTGATTGATTGCAAGTCTTACAACTTTTGAGCCGACTCTTCTAAAACATCGATCGCGTGATTAAGGATATTCAGAAAAGCTTGATTTATCCGAGCTGCATAACGCTCAATCGGTGGCAAATTTCCGACTTGTTTCATCAGCTTGATGTCTAGCCGTCCCTCGTAAATGGTCACGTTTTTTAAATTTGCACCCAGAAAATCAAACCTTCGCAGCGTTTTATTGCTAAAATTGAAAAAATAGTAAATAAGTGCATTCATCATTATCAATTTGAGGAGCTTGCATAATATTTATTAGCACCATAAGCAATAATGGTTAAAACACTCAATGTCGGCTCAAGGGTTTTATCGTCGTTCACTCCCCGATTCTGCTATTGCCTTTTCCTCCGTAGAGGGAAAGCAAATATTTCGAGAAGCGTTGGCATTGGGAGGTATGGAAGGGTATTTTGCTCTAGCGGAACAGTTTCATACTCAAGCAGAACCCGCTTTTTGTGGATTGGGTAGTTTAGTTGTTGTTCTTAATGCCTTATCCATCGATCCGGGTCGCATTTGGAAAGGGGTGTGGAGATGGTATGGGGAGGAATTTTTAGACTGTTGCTTACCTCTTTCAGTCATTAAAGAAAACGGTATCACCTTTGATGAGTTTGTCTGTATCGCACGTTGCAACGGTGCTGTTGTAAAACCTAACCGTTACCACCAAAGCAGCTTGGAAAACTTTCGGCAAGCAGTTGAGGAGGTGACTACGGCGTCAGGTGATATTCATCTAGTTGTTTCCTACAGCCGAAAGGTATTGGGACAAACGGGTGATGGTCACTTTTCACCCATTGGTGGCTATCATCCACAGCGGGATCTAGTTCTTCTGCTGGATGTTGCCCGTTTCAAATATCCACCTCACTGGGTTTCTTTGCCTTTGTTATGGCAAGCATTTGAACCTGTCGATCCCGTCACTAATCAATGTCGAGGTTATATTTTATTGCAGAAGAGTGAAAGGTTGCCAGAAACCTTCTTTCATGTTGCTTGTGATTTACATCAGTGGCGTAGTGTTGCTACTTACTTTGCAGAAATACTCCCAGACATTCTGAGAAAAGAGCAACCTGATTCAATTGCTTCATTTGTCAGTACCATTCTGCACCATTGGCCTGTTGAATTCACAACTATGCTGCATACCTCCTCAGAGACACTTGAGAAATTATGGGCAGCTATTGAGTTAAATTCACTGTTTGATATTGTTCACCCATGCTTGTCAAGCGATGACTGGGATGCAATGTCTGTTGTACGCAAGTGGCGATCGCAACAGCCATTCGTAGCAGAGATAATAACAGCAATATTACTGTCGTGTCCCGAAACGCTCTATGCAACTCTCAAACCCGAGTTACGACTGTGGTTTAGTGAGGTTCGCCACCTTGAGAAACTACTCCCTCCCTTGGATATAGAGATATTTAGATTGAGAGAACAAATGTCCGCACTCCAGGAGTTTTACACTTTATATTCCAAGGGACATCAGTGCAATATCCCTAGTGCGGGCTTTGGAAACTGGGAATGAAAACTGGCTGCGCTGCGCCCTCCAAGACAAAATTCACCAACCTTATCGGCAATCTCTGATTCAGGGATATGAAGCGGTGCAACAAGCTGCCCTGAATGCATGGGCCTATGGAATGGTAATTAGCGGTGCAGGCCCGACGCTTTTAGCTTTAACGGATGTTACTAATGTTGATGTGGTTGTGAGGGAAATGGCGGCTGCTTGGATGGAATTTGGGGTGAAGGCTGATGTAAGGGCGATCGGCCTCGACACCCAAGGCGCACAAATCTCGGCTTAATTATTGGTCAGATGCGTTTGCCCTCGAGGGCAAACGCATCTTAAAAATTCGCCATCATCTAAAAATATTAAGACTACCTATGATTGACAGTCTATAAACCGCTGAAAAGCCTGTTTCATGGGATCTGTGTTACAAAAAGAACAGAAATCTTTTATGGGTAGCAAGTTATGCCAGTTCGCTTCATCAACGATCGCTATGCTCTATCTCCTAACCCGCGATCGGGCGGGATGGCTGATGTCTATCGCGCAAGAGACTACGATCGCGAAGAACGACTGGTTGCGGTAAAAGAATTCAAACACGCGCAGATTGAAGCAGATATTCTAGCCGAGTCCTTCAGACGTGAAACCCAAGCCCTCCAAGAGTTAAAGCATCCTGGAATCATGGAACTTCTAGATTCTGGTAAGGATGAAACTACGGGTAACTATTTTCTTGTCTTAGAGTGGATGGACAAGGATTTGGCAACTCTTCTGAAAGAATCTCCTCCCGATGGTTGGGATTCATTTTGGAAAGCGGTAGCGTTACCAGTGTTGGAGGCTCTGGCTTTTTCCCATAATCGCAGAATAATACACCGCGATATCAAGCCCAGCAACATTTTAGTGGGGAGTGACGGTAAACTAAAACTCGCTGACTTCGGCATATCCAAGCTTAAGAGCTATTTGCAACCAAGCATTACTCTCAAAAACTTTGTATCGCGTACATTCACACCGCCAGAACATGACGATGGTTCTTATACCTACACCCGCGATATCTACAGTTTTGGTGTATTAGTTTTAAAGTGCCTAACCAACGTGAATCTTGTCGATTGCGAAAGCATCCCCGAAGCTCTCAAAGCGTTTGAGGCACCGCCTGAAATCCTTGAAATAATCGAGCGTACTGTTTCCCTCGACCCCGCAGAGCGTCAACCTAATGCAGAGGTACTGCTAGCTGAACTTAATGCTATTCAAGGGAAGCGATCGCAAACC
>JARCMA010000258.1 GCA_030248405.1 Microcoleus sp. MP8IB2.171 | reverse complement strand
TCGGCGCGGACGCGGGTGCGAATTTCTGCTTGCAACTGTTTATTTTGCCGATCGAGCTGCCCGACTCGGTTTTTTTCTCGCTCAATCAGTTTAGCTTGAGCGATCGCAATCCCTACTTGAGCCGCCACAGCTTCTAACAAGTCGATTTCATCTTTCGTCCATTCCCGGTAGCGATCGCACTGATGCAAGCCAATAGCGCCATTTGCCCTACCTTGGTAGGAAGTGCGAATTGCCAGCATTGATTTTAACCCAACCTTCTGGCAAATCGGTTGAACAGCTTGCAACAGAGGGTCTGCATAAACATTGTTGGAGGCGATCGCCACATCTTGTATCATCATTTGTACGACGTGAGGATTGCCCCAAATTGGAACGAGTACGTTCCGAATAGATTCGCACTCGGGTTCGACATACTCTGCGGTCAGAGGAAGATCGACTTGGGGAGTAGTAACGTAAGTATGAATCAAACAGCGATTGACGCAGAATGCCAGACCGATTTGAGTTGCAGCTATTTGAAATATTTGTTCTGGCTGCAAGCTTGAGCGAATTTCTTGAGTTATTTTTGCTATCAGCAATTCTCGCTGAACTTGCCTTTCTAAAGCAGCTTTAGCTCCAGCCATTTCTATTTCTGCTTGCTTGCGATCGCTGATATCAAAAAGTACGCCATACCAAACAATATCGCCATTATCGCGCATTTCAGGCCGAGAATTAGATTGCAGCCATTTGAGTTTACCCGACGGCGTAACAATCCGCCATTCCAGAGCAAAAGGTTCTAATGTTTGGGCGCTAGTAGCAATTTTTTTTACCAGATATTCTTGGTCATCTGGATGATTTTGATCGAAGCACAAGTCTGGATTTTTTAATATTTCCTCACTCTCTAATTCGTAAATCTCCCTACAAGCATAACTAATATATTCAAATTTGAAACTTCCATCTGGCTTGTTAATGAATTGATAAAGAACTCCCGGTATATTGACCGCCAATTTCTGCAACCGCGCCTTGCTTTCCCGGAGTGATTTTTCTGTCTGCTTGCGAAATTCTACCTCTTGTTGCAGTTGGGCATTCTGCTGTTTTAATTGTTTTGATAGCTGTTGTATAGTCAATTGACTTTCGATCCGCACTAAAAATTCTTCCACTTGAAAAGGCTTAGTAATGTAGTCAACACCGCCGATTTCAAAAGCTTTGACTTTGTGAAAGGTTTCATTAAAAACGCTCAAGAAAATCACCGGAATTTCCCGAGTCTTTTCATTAGCTTTCAGTCTTTCGCAGACTTCATAGCCGTTCATTTTGGGCATGGCAATATCTAGCAAAATCAAGTCGGGGAGAACGGTTAAATTAGCATTAACCGCCATTTCTCCCGAAATCGCCCGCTGAACTTTATACCCTTCTTTCGTCAATATGTTTGATATAAAACGCAGGTTGTGGGGCTGAGCATCAATAATTAAAATGTGAATATTTTCTTTGTCAAATATCATTTTTTTTCGGATCATTGTGAATTTTTTAGTGCTAGCAGCAGATTGATGATTTAATAAATTTAGCGATTCCTTCCGATCATAATTATTTATTAAACCTTTTAAAACTCAGCAAATAGAGGATTAATTTTAGATATTAGCCCATCAACTAACGCACCTTCTATTTTTTAAACTTATTGGTTGCTTGTCTTAATGTTTCCCCTCAAATTAACCGTATTTAACCATATCTTATTGCCGAAACAAATCCCCTTATTTGATGTCCCAATTAACTTTGCATAAAAACAATCCTCGCTTAGGCACTCCAGACCAAAGCAACCGGGTTTTTTAACTTTGTTCAAGGGCTAGGACAAAGTATTTTCGTACAACCCGGTTGATGCGCCCAAAACAGTTTTTTGCTTGACTTTAGCATTAAAAGTCCCAGGAAGATAACGCAAGTTTCTGGATATTCTGTTGCCACATTCAAAGGGTTTTAGCAGAGATACACACCTGGACATACCGCGAGGCGAAGAAACCGTTTTTTTTTACTCTTGTCGCTGCAACAAAGTCTGGCTGTGAAAAACCTCGGTTTTGACGCACCCGTCCATCAGTCTTAAGATATTTATAGGTAACTAAGAGCATATAGCAATCCTCAATCATTTGTTGATTTCTTACTCCCTCAGAGCGGGTTCGGGGAGGGTTGGGGTAGGGTAAAAAATTTACGACTCCTGCAAGGATTGCTATAGATCCATCCACCCGCACCCAAAGCCTACGATATAAACTATTTTCTCGGTCTTTTTTATGCCAGCAATTCCTTAAGTTTAGCAATATTTTCCTTGCTAAAGTAAATTTTAATTTCTAGTTCTTGGTCAGATTCCCACAGCAGCAGCATATTATCTTCGCCCAATGCGATTTCGGGATTGTTTAATTCAAGTGTTTGATATTTAACTTCGGGAATTCCTACGCGAATTACCAGTTCCGCTTCCAACTGAGGATAGATGTACAATTGCTGTTGCAAGTTGTCAAGTTCTAGTTTGTCAACAGTGTTGTTACGTTGGACAGGAGAATCGGGTTTGTACCAATAGAGAGTTTCCTCCCGAATTTCGGGATTGACTATCACAAATGTTTCGTCAAAACGCTGGGGGTGCCAGTGAATTTCGCTCAGACCGCCGATTTGCGGAATCAGTCGCTCTACCCAGCTAATATCTTTACCGTTGAGGTTTCCCCACCACTCACTGATATTATGGAGATTGTCAGCATTTTCGGGGTGGCTGCTGCCGGACTGCCAGACTGTTTTTAGTTGTTGCATATACAGGTTCTCCAGCGAATTTAAATTTGAGAGTGCAGGCTTTCAATTGGAGATTCATTCGTTATACAATAATTTTAATGGACTTACCAATTATTTACCACGAAGATTACGTTGCACCTCTGCCACCGGATCACCGCTTCCCGATGGCAAAGTTTCGGATGCTTTACCAGATGCTGCTCGCGGACGGGGTAGCAGATGAATCGCAATTTCACGCTCCCGAACTTCCCCCTCAAGAATGGATTGAATTAGTCCACGACCACTCCTATGTTCAAGCTTACTGCAACGGGACGCTCGATAACAAAGCGACTCGGCGAATTGGTCTGCCTTGGAGTCGCGCCCTTGCTAATCGCACTTGCACTGCGGTTGCAGGCACTGTACTAACTGCCAAGCTCGCTTTAGACTATGGTTTGGCTTGCAATACTGCGGGCGGAACTCATCACGCCTTCCCTGCTTTTGGGTCGGGTTTTTGTATTTTTAATGATTTGGCGATCGCCTCTCGCGTCTTACAAAAAAATGGTTTAGTTCGCAAAGTTTTAATTGTCGATTTAGATGTCCACCAAGGAGACGGAACTGCCGTAATATTCCAAGATGATAGCAGCGTTTTTACTTTCTCGATGCACTGCGAAGTCAATTTTCCCGGCACTAAACAAAAGGGCGATTTAGATGTACCTTTGCCGGTGGGTATGGAGGACGACGAATATTTACAAACATTGGATAAATTCTTACCAGATTTGCTTTCAAATGTCAAGCCAGATTTAGTTTTGTACGATGCTGGAGTAGACCCTCATCAGGGCGACAAACTGGGAAAATTAGCTTTAACTGATACGGGCTTATTTCGCCGGGAAATGCAAGTTTTGATGGCGTGTTTGGCTGGCGGCTATCCTGTTGCCTGCGTGATTGGTGGGGGCTATTCCGATGACGCTAAGGGGTTAGTTTACCGACATTCACTGCTGCACCGAGCTGCAAGTCAAGCCTACAGGCAATATCGACTTTGATCCAGATCGACGATACTTCCGAAATATGGCCGAAAAAACAGTCTCCCTCACCCAAACAAATAAAAATACTATTAGCGATCGCTCCAGCTTGCCAGATCGGTACAACTTGAGCTAAAAAGTTGTTAAACAAACAACGGTACTTATGTCGAAGGCCAGCGAGTCCAATCACCCCTATCCACTGCTGGTTGTCATTGTTAACTACCGAACCTCTAGTTTGACAATTGACTGCTTGCGCTCTCTAGTTAGCGAAGTTCAATCGCTGCCCGGTATGCGAGTTGTAGTTGGCGACAATGCTTCAGGCGATCGCTCAGTCGAAGAAATTAGTAGTGCGATCGCCTCAGAAGGCTGGAGCGAATGGGCATCCTTCGTTCCCCTAGACCGCAACGGCGGATTTGCCTTCGGC
>JARCMA010000257.1 GCA_030248405.1 Microcoleus sp. MP8IB2.171 | reverse complement strand
GTACAGTCATCGTCTGTAAACACTAAAAATTTGCCTTCTGCGGCAAAAGACCCAGTATTTCGCGCCGTTGCAGGGCCGGAGTTTGGTTGTGTCAGAAGTGTGATATTTAGTTGATGAAGAAAAGGGGAAATTGTAGTTTCTACAGATATTTCGGTGCTGTCGTTGACGACGATAACTTGAAATTTATCGCGCGGATATTCAATTTCAACAAAAGACTGAATACACGCCGCTAATTTATCGGGGCGATTGTAGGTCGGAACAATAATTGAAAATAGAGTTTTAGCTTGGTTCATAGTAACTAATAACTTTTAATTTTTCAAGCGATATAGCACCGACTCAGTATTAAAATCTTTACCGAAAACTGGTTGCAGCGGGCCCTGGGCACTTGTCAGCCAAGATAAAGCTTTTCTGGTAGCTGCGTTTGTCTCAGTCAGCGGCCCGAATCCCACAGTCCTAATTTTATTTTGCCGCAGGTTGTCAATCCATGCCGAAAGTCGATCGGCTCTAAAGGGCACATATAAAACTTGTCTGTCCAAATTTCTCCCGTAAAACAGGTAGCTGCGCGAACTTAAAAAGAAGCCTATTCTTTCATCTGGTACTGTATTTTTATCAATATATTCGTAAATACCACGATACAGCTCTGTGCGTGCAAAATCTCGCTTTTCCCTCCAATGACCAATTACTATCAATCCTATACACACACCAATTATCACTATATAAATTGATTTTCTTCGGCTTGGAAATAGATGATTCAGCCATCCGAAGCCAGGATTGATTTTCCACAATATCGCAGCCAGCGCCAGTGACACAAGATAAAATATCGGATATGGTAATATATCTTGCCAACTGGGGCCTAATATTTTCCAGATACTATTAATAGCTTCTATTGGATTAGACTTAAAATTGTCAATCAACAAACTCCCCCAAACAATACTATCTCCGGTGAAAGAAGCATTTTTAATATAATCAAAAATTGTGTTGCTAGTAATTCCGAACAAACCACTAACCAAAACCACTGCCAGAACAACTAGATTTGGAGTTTTCAAGAGAGTTGCTGTAGCTGCTGCTGCGACGGCGAGTACGCTTAAAAAGGGAAATCCGTATCTGAGGTTAAAACCGAGTATAGGGCTGAGTTGACCAATTGAATCTCCCGCAGTACCGGATGTATAAGGTGTAATTAGATACAGAATTCCTGTGCTGGCGAGAAGTATTATTAAAATAACATTATTTTGATTGATTATTCGGGTTTTACCTTTGATTAAAGCCAGAGGTGCTGCCAATACCTGAAGTGCGATCGCCAGAAAGGGCAGTTGCAATCTAATGATAATTTGTAAGCCGAGAGTTTGCCAGTGCGAAATATTGCTGGGATTAAATTGAGCTGCTAAAGTGCTTTGCCAAATCTTTAGAAGTGGCGAAGCGGGCGGCTGCTGTACCGGAAGTGCTTGCCCAGGTAAGGGAGACGGTAAAGCAAAAGGCTGTAAGGGAACTTTAATAGAGCCGACTTCGCCGACAGGATAATTGATTTGCAGCAAGTTTCTCGCATACCAAAAACATCCTAAAAGCAAGCAACAAGCTATGCCGCACAGCAAGACTGGTTTGAGAAAGTGGCGAATTCTAAAATTAGCTGGTGTAGATTTTTTATTAACCGCGAATCTTTTAATTTCTAATATTGCTAATCCTCCTAAAAGTGAGGCTGCATAGACTATTCCCGTGATTTTTATTCCGGCTAGCATTCCTGTGGCTGCCAAAAATAGGGAAAGTTCGGATTGCGATCGGCTGCTATGATACGATAAACCTAGATACAAACCCACTGTAAATATTGCAGCTAGCGGTAAGTCTGGGTGAATGGTGTTAACTTGGTTGAGCATCATCGGTACTGTCAATACTAAAGATGCTGCTGCTATGCCGTGAATTCGGGTAGATCCAAATTTTACGCTTAAGAGATAGACGGCAATTCCCTCAAGTAACCACGCAATTAGCAGGGGAAAAGCTGCCAGAAAATCTTCTTTGAATGGGATTACACACAAAGCAGATAAAACGTGCCAATTGTAGGGATATACTCGGGCTTGTTCTTGTTCAAAAATCCAATTTCCGGCGGCATCTAATAATGTAAATGAATGGGTTTGATACCAGCGGGCGATCGCAGGCAGGTGAAACCACAATGAATCATAATTGGTTGTGGGTTTGGTTGCGAGAGTTTTTAACAGCAAAAATCCTGCAACAGCGGTGGCAAAAATAATTAGGGATTCTGATGGGCCCAAAGGTTGCTTTAGTTGGGGAATCGGCCACTCGGAGAAGGTAAAAGTTTTGTGGTTTTTGGTAAAAATCAGGGTTAAGCCGATCGCACAAATCAACATTTCTGCTATAATCACCGCAGAAATATTTAGGCGATCGGCACTTCCTAAAATCAAGCCGATACAAACTTGTGCAATACTCCATCCCGTCAGGAGTACGAGGAGAAAATGGGGAGATGAATAGTTATTGTTTTCTTTCTGATTCTCGAAGGCAAGAGACAAGCTTAAGGGAATCGGGCTGACTAGAATTATCAGAAATAAAATTAATTCCCACAAATGCTGCGCTATTAGCATAAGCTGCAAGTTACCATTTTTTATCAGTTTTTCCTCGTTACCCGAAACAGCCTGGTAACGAGGAAAAGCAGCGATTTCGCGTGCTGGTTGCACAAAACATAAATTTTCTTGTGGGGTGGGCTTTTCGACCGTTCCACAAGAAAATTTATCTAGCCAATTCCCAATTTTTACCTGTTAGCTTGCTTCTGAATTTTGGGTTTGACTGCTTCGGCATCTTTGGGCTTAGAAGTATCAGCTTTTAAGAGTTCCGGGAATGGCGGCTGGAGGTTGTGAACTTCGATGTCCATTCCCAGCGGCAGAGGTGGAAGCTGAGGCAGATCGTTTTCCAAATCCTTGAGTCCGCTAGCGGTTTGTATTTCCACCATTTTCGGCATTTGCGGTACTTTGGCGGTTTCCAAACTGCCGATCATTTTTGCCAGAGCGAATTCTAGCTGAGAGCCCGGGTCGATCGCCACCCAACCCTGGTCAGTCATTTGCCGAACCTCGAAGTGAAGGTGAGGCCCTGTAGACATTCCCGTACTGCCGACGCGGCCGATCGTCTCTCCCTGTTTCACCCACTCTCCCGGTTTCACAAACAGTTCCGAAAGGTGGGCGTAGAGAGTTTCCTGAGACTTTTTGCTGTGGTTGAGAACCACCGTCAAACCGTAGCCACCCAACCAATCGGCGATCGCCACTTGACCGGCATAGGCTGCCAGTACGGGCGTTCCCATCGGGGCCCCCAAGTCCGTTCCGGTGTGAAACCTGCCGTAGCCCAGAACTGGATGAGTCCGCCACCCAAACGGCGAAGTAATTGCCGAAGCAATAGATAGCGGAAACAGCAAGCTTTTGTTGCCATTTCCGGGCAGGCCTGCGGGACGTGGCGTGAGATTGTAGTAAGCAAAACCGGTATTGCTGCCGCTGCTGACACTAACGGCACCGACTTGAACCGGCCCGAGTCCCATGCTGGGCGCTGGAGGGCCGCCACCGTAAGATGCAGATCCGGCATAATATCCAGCGTCTGCCGAGTATCCAGTGTCTGCAGAGTAGGCGATGTTTGCCGAGTATCCGGTGTCTGCCGAGTATCCAGCGCCTGCCGAGTATCCAGCGCCTGCCGAGTAGCGCGGGGGTGCGTAGGCAGATTCCGGTGGGTTTGAACCCCTCCAAACCTGGCTGCCTATTTGTTGAACGGCTTGACCGACTTTACTGACAGGATTTCCGCTACTATTTCCGGCAACAGTTCCCCGAACATCGCCCGTCCGGCGATCGGGCAGATTTCGAGGAGGAGGGGCTGCAATATAGCCGTCGTCTGCGATCGGAGTTTCCTGTCTGTAGTTGGGTTCTCCGGCATTTGCCGTCACCGGCTCGGAAACAGGAGGAGGCGCACAACCGCCAACTCCTTCGCAGCCGGTCGATCGTTCTGCAAACTCTATTCTGGTTGGCGCTTCGTACTCGCTGGTAGCGCCAACGCTGTAGTCTGTCTCGTCGATGTAAGCGTTGGCAGGGTTAACTGGCGCTTCAAAAGGTGGCTCCTGGGCCGTCGCTTCTGGCAGGGGAATCAGCGCTGGCTCCGGCAGATAATATTGGGTGGGAGGTGGTTCGCTGGCGTACTCCGGCTCCCAGGCCGGTGCGGCATCGAAAGGCTCGGAGGGCGGAACTTCTGCCTGCGGTTCAGGGTATGGTTCTGGCGACCCTTGGCTGTATGCGGGTTCCGGGGGCGGGAGAGGAGCTTCAAATAGTGGCTGGAGATCTGCTGCGCCGGGGACGGCTTGTTCTGCTGGCGGAGTTTCGGCTTGAGCCCAAACTAGGCCTTTGCTGAGCAGTCCCAGACTGGCAAGGCAACCCAGTCCCACCAGCAGTGAGCGATCGGACAAAAGGCGCGATCGAGTCCGGGCGCCTGTAGGGTTCTTTTTTTGCTGTTTGGTGTTCAAATGGGCTGTTATTTGCTTGTCTGGAACTGGTTTCACGATTTTTTTTCCCAACTCAACAGGGGGCACAAGGATATCGAAGTCAGGATCGAATGTATGGCAATCCTTGTCTTTATATACAGGCTTAACTGATTTTACCGGGCTTGAGGCAATTTTTTTTACACATAGAACAAGCTCAAATGCCTTACGCATTCAGTCGCGATCGATATCCGGTTTTTTTGATCCCGATGGCACTTGCCTAGAAGTTTGTGACGGCCACACTGTTGACATCCTCACCGACTATCAGGCACGGTGATTCCTAAGCCTCACAACTTAGGTTTCTGCTTCTTAGCAGCGGCCTCCACCCTCAAGGAGATTTGGTCTTATGCTCGCTCCACAGACTAGCCCC
>JARCMA010000031.1 GCA_030248405.1 Microcoleus sp. MP8IB2.171 | reverse complement strand
CGCTACAGTATTATAGTCAATCCCTTCCCCTGAGTCGCACCGTCGGCGATCGTCGCGGGGAAGCTATCACCCTCAGCAGCATCGGGACTGTTTACTCAGCATTAGGAGAGAAACAAAAAGCTTTAGAATATTACAGCCAATCCCTTCCCCTGAGTCGCACCGTCGGCGATCGTCGCGGGGAAGCTATCACCCTCAGCAGCATCGGGACTGTTTACTCAGAATTGGGAGAGAAACAGAAAGCTTTAGAATATTACAGCCAATCCCTTCCCCTGAGTCGCACCGTCGGCGATCGTCGCGGGGAAGCTATCACCCTCAGAATCATCGGGACTGTTTACTCAGAATTGGGAGAGAAACAGAAAGCTTTAGACTATTACAGCCAATCCCTTTCCCTAAGTCGGGCCGTCGGCGATCGCTCACAGGAAGCGAGTACCCTCAACAACATTGGCTTGGTTTACTCTGATTTGGGAGAAAAACAAAAAGCCCTAGAATATTACAGCCAATCCCTTCCCCTGAGTCGCACCGTCGGCGATCGTCGCGGGGAATCTATCACCCTCAACAACATTGGCTTGGTTTACTCAGATTTGGGAGAAAAACAGAAAGCTTTAGAATATTACAGCCAATCCCTTCCCCTGAAACAAGCAGTCGGCGATCGTCGCGGCGAAGCGATTACCATCAGCAACATCGCGTTTGTTTACTCTGAATTGGGAGAGAAACAAAAAGCTTTAGAATATTACAATCAATCCCTTTCCCTAAGTCGGGCCGTCGGCGATCGCTCTGGGGAAGCTACCACCCTCAACAACATTGGCAGAATCTATGAAGATATCGGAGACAAGCAGAAAGCTTTAGAGTATTTTAGCCAATCTCTTCCCCTGAGTCGGGCCGTCGGCCACACTGGAAAAGAAGCTCTCACCCTTTTCAACATAGCTTATGTCAAACGTGACCAAAACAATCTTACCGAAGCCCTCAAAAACATTGAATACTCTCTCAAAATCCTCGAAAACCTCCGCACCAAAATAGCCAGCCCAGAACTCCGCACCTCATACTTTGCCACAGTACAAAACTACTACGAATTCTACATCGACCTGTTAATGCAACTGCATAAAACTAATCCTAAATCCGGTTATGATACAAAAGCCTTAGAAGCCAGCGAACGTTCTCGCGCCCGCAGCCTCCTCGAACTCCTCCAAGAAAGTAACGCCAACATTCGCGAAGGTATTTCCCCCGATTTACTGCAACAAGAAAAGAGCTTGCAACAGCAACTAGATGCTATTGAAAAACAGCGCATCGAAACAATCAGCAGCCCCAACCCCAACGCAACTAAAATCGATGAAATCGACAAACAGCGCCTCGCACTTTTGCAACAATATCAGCAACTTCAAACCGGGATTCGTACCGCCAGCCCCCGCTACGCTGCCCTCACCCAACCCCAACCTTTAACACTGCCAGAAATTCAGAAACAGATTCTCGATGAAAACACGATTTTATTGCAGTATTCCCTCGGCAAAGACCGCAGTTATTTGTGGGTTGTGACATCAACCGGACTAACTAGCTATGAATTGCCAAAACGCGCCGACATTGAAACAGCCGCCCGCAATTTCCGAGACGCAGTAACTAGCCCAATCCAGAGAGATATTCCCCAAAAAGTTGCCGAAGCGAGTGCCAATCTGGGCAAATTAATTTTACAACCAGCCGCCGCCCAATTAGGACAAAAACGCCTCTTAATTGTTCCCGACGGCGTACTGCACTATACTCCATTTGCAGCTTTAACTCTGCCACCAAAAGCCGGAGAAAATGCCAATCTTCCCTTAATCGCCCAACATGAAATTATTACCCTGCCTTCCGCCTCAACTCTCGCCATTCTCCGGCAAAATTACGCTGACCGAAAACCACCCAACCAAACTTTAGCAATTTTAGCCGATCCAGTCTTCAGTCCAGACGATGAAAGAGTCAAAGGACAACTTACCCCAGCAACCACCGAAAAGTTAGAATCAAATAACCTCGGTTTAAATCGATCGCTCCGTGCTTCTAATATGGCATGGCCGCCCAATCGCCTCCCCTTTACCCGCCAAGAAGCCCAAAATATTTTAGCTTTAGTTCCGACCGCTTCGGGAGTTCAAAGCTTTGATTTTGCCGCCAGTCGCCCTACTGCAACTAATAGCAATTTAGCCAATTATCAAATCGTGCACTTTGCCACCCACGGCATGGCAAACAGTCAAAATCCCGAACTGTCAGGCATTCTGATGTCGATGGTAGATGACAAGGGGAATCCTGTCAATGGCTTCTTGCGTCTCACCGATATTTTTAACTTGAAACTAGCAGCAAAATTAGTAGTTTTAAGTGCTTGTCAAAGCGGAATGGGTCAGAATATCAAAGGCGAAGGAATGGTGGGATTAACCAGGGGTTTTATGTATGCAGGGGCTCAGCGGGTGGCGGTGAGTTTGTGGAGTGTGGATGATGAAGGTACGGCTGTGTTAATGCAAAAGTTTTATCAAAAAATGCAGCAACAAAAGTTAGCGCCGGCGGCAGCTTTGAGGGCGGCGCAGATGGAAATGATGCAGGATAAAAAATGGCAATCTCCCTATTATTGGGCGGCTTTTACCTTGCAAGGGGAGTGGAAATGATATCATTGTTCCAAAGTTATTATACCAATTTAATGTGAAGTTGCACATATCTCGATCCCCCTAAATCCCCCGAAAGCAAGGGGGACTTTGATCGGAATCTTGTCCCCCCCTTATTAAGGGGGGCTAGGGGGGATCGGATTCTATGCAGCCTCATAAAAAATTGGTATTAGAGGCAAGATTAATAGCTGTAAGGTGCTTAGGTTGCACCCTACATATAGCCGTAAGGTGCAACCTAAGCACGCTACATTAGTTTATCGCCCGCTAGCTAAAGCCTCCCGCAATTTACGGCCCCGCGATTTATCCCGAAGTTCGGGAGTCGCCATCCGCAACACAAAATCCAGCAACCAAGGCGCAATTCGGTGACACCAAACTGCTAGATGACTTTGGTATCCCACTAAAATTTCCGGCGCATCTTTGTGCAATCCCGCGACAAGTGCTAGGGCAACTTTTTCGGGAGTTGTGGGCACTACCCAGCGGAATTGCTCCAAGTCTCGCACCATGTCGGTATCTGTTAGAGATGGCAATAAAGCTGTGACTCGAACATTGTACTGAGTTAACTCGCTGCGTAAAGCTTGGGTGAATCCCAAAATGGCAAATTTGGTAGCAGAATAAGTGGCCATTGTCGGAGCGGCAATTTTTCCCATTAAGCTCGAAACATTGACGATTGTTCCGTCTTTTTGAGCTGCCATTCGCCTCGCTATCAAGCGGGTAATTGTGTAGGTTCCGAGCAAATTTAAGGCGATTTCTTCCTCGATTAACGGTAGCGGGGAACGCAAGAATGATGCTTGGTGCGCCACGCCTGCACAGTTGACTAGCAGGTGAATCGGGCCGCAATCTCGCCAAGCTTGGGCGATCGCAATATTCACCGCTACTGACTGAGTTAAATCCAAAGCTAACGGCACTACTTCTGTACCAAAAACATCGATTTCCTCTGCCAGTTCAATTAATTGCCTGCGGTTGCGCGCCACAATCAACAAACGTTTGACTCCTTGTCTGGCTAATTCCAGGGCGATCGATCGCCCAATTCCGCGCGAAGCTCCTGTAACAAGAGCTGTTTTTCCTTGAAGTTGCATAGATTAAACCTTTTGGTAGATGCTCACCGCGGCACGGAGTTATGAGTTGTGAGTTGTGAATTATTAGTTATGAGTTGAATGTTTTGGCGGTAACAACTCATAATTCATAATTGTTGAAAAGGCTATCTTGTTTCGATAGACCTCATTTACTTGTGGGGTTAACTCAAAACTAAAAACTTTTGAATCGCTAACGTGCGCGTGAGTTGAACTAAACTTTTGGTTTGCCAGAAATCAGTCAATTATCTGATAATTCAACCTCATTCAAGCAGACAAACCTGAGATGGGCAAACCTAGTCGGAAATCATGGCCAAGCGGGCTTTATTACCGCTTTTTATTGAGTTCGCGGAGGCGGACTTTGCCTGTGTAGCCGCGAATTTATTCGCCGGGGATTGGTGATCCGCGAATTTGTCATTTACTGGGGTTGGAGAACCCCTCTTTCTTCAGTCCGCGAAGGCGGACTTTGACTGTGTAGCCGCGAATTTATTCGCCGGGAATATTCGCCGGGATTGGTTATTCGCCAGGGCTTAATTACCCCTTTTTTTAGTCCGCAGAGGCAGACGATATCCTGTGCAGCCGCGACTTACAATCGCCGGGGATTCGTGCGAATTGGCACAGGATAATTGAGCAATGCAGATTATCAATTCCACACCTCCTAGATATGAGAATTTCCTATCTACACATACCTTAACAACTTGACAGAGAAGCGGCAACAATTTTTAATAAATTTTCCGCAACACTTCTTTACAATCTTCTCAGACGGCGGATTTCCAAGTGCCGTGAAAGCTCAAAGGTATAACACCGGGCAATTCTAGCTGGCAAACAGGTTCGCGGGAAAGTCCGTCGCTGTCAAATATCCAGACTTCGCTGCTGTCAGAATTGCCGTCGTAAACAACTGTTACTATCCAACCTTTCTCCGAGGAAACATCTGGAACGTAGATGGGCTCTGTGGGATAGCGATTTTCGCCCAAGTCGGCAATTGTGAGATTGCGGCTTTGCGTGTCCAAACGGGCGATCGCACCATAACGTTCCGGTACAATATCAACGTCAGGCCGATACATTGCCAGATAAATATACCGCGACGCTTGCCCGATTTCTGAAGCAGGTACAACCGGAAATTCGCAAGGTTGATCCAGCAATTCTTCTGTTGCTGTCACTTTCCCCGTCAGAGGATTGAGATGCACCCGCCACAGAGTCCCCTCCGCATCGGTGCGAGTTTCGCCTGCCACTACTTCTTTCAGTCGCTGATTAGTTTGAAAGTCAGCGAAGCGCACAAAATCTACAGCCACCGAACCATCTTCCTTGACAAAACCGTTAGCAAAATGCCACTGAAACCAAGAATCGGTTTCGCCGCGACTAACTAAAGATAGAGTTTCCGAGTCAACAACTAAGATCTGGGTTCCTAACTCCGGTTTCCATTCAAAAGAGTCGCCGAAACTGCTAATCCCAGCTAATACTGGCAAAAATTTGAGTCGCACCGGCGGTACAAAAAATATGAGATACTTTCCCGCAAAAACAAAATCATGGATCATGGGAATTCCATCTAAAGCAACAGTTGCTTGTTGCACAATTTTGCCTGTAGCATCGCTTTTATACAGATTCAACTTTGTACTGGCACCATGTGTAATTCCAAAGTTAAAAATATTGCCAGTAATCGGATCGCGCTTGCAGTGAGCGGAATAAGAAGATCCACTCTCTAAACTGCCTAAATCGTCCGTTCCGCGAGTTTCCAGAGTTTGCAAATCGAGGCTGTGAGGCAAGCCGCCTTCCCACAAAGCTAAAAGGCGATCGGGCAAAGCTAAAACGGAAGTATTGGCAGCATTTTTAACAGATTTAGCCCACCGCAACCACAGAGGCACCGGTGCTGTCATGCCATAATTACTGTAGAGAAATTTATCAGATTTTTCCTCAGCTTGATATCCCGCTGTCTGCACGTAGCGATAGACAGCCGCAGCACCCGCATCGGTAAAATGTACAGCCAAAATTGCACCATCGCCATCAAACCAGTGTCCTGCATTCATGCCACCGCGTTGCAAACGTGCGGGCCCGTTACGGTAGAGAGTGCCGCGCAATCCTGCGGGAATTTTACCGCTTTTAACGGATAACTGAGTCAGCGGAAATTCCGCAGCCGGACGAGCTAAAGCTTGAGCCCAGGATTTTTTAGCTGAGATTTTAGTGTCTGTTTTCATTTAAAACTGGCAATTTTCAACTGATATTGCAGAAATTTTCCTATACAATTATAGCAAAAATTACCTAACAGCTATGACTCTCCGCCGCCGTGCTTTGCTCACAACTTTTGGGCTGACTGCTATTGGTACTCAGCTTTTGCCGCTCGCCCAAACCAACCTATCTCCCAAAAGTGCGATCGTTAAGCCGCGCCGCCTGCAAGTTGGTGATACTATAGCTTTAATCAATCCTGCCGCTTTCAACTACAAAAAAGAAATCGAGGATTTTTTTAAAGTTATCGAAAAGCTGGGTTTAAAAGTTAAATTGGGAGAGCATTTTTACGACCGCTACGGCTATTTAGCCGGCAAGGATGCCGATCGCGCCGCCGATGTGAACGCAGCCTTTGCCGATGACTCAGTGCGAGCTATTTTTACCGGGATGGGCGGCTGGGGCTGTGCTCGGATATTGCCGCTCCTGGATTACGATATTATCGGCAACAATCCCAAAATTATTATGGGATTTAGCGATATTACTGCGCTGTTATTGGCGATTTATGCTAAGACTAATAGAGTTACTTTTCACGGCCCTTTAGGTGCGTCAACTTGGAGTCCCTTTACAGTGGATTACGTCAAAAAAGTTTTGTTTGACGGAGGTTCTGTGACGATGCAAAACTCCAAAAGCGTGCAAGTTCAAACAATCGGGCGGGGCACAGCTAGGGGAAAACTAATCGGCGGCAATTTATCAGTAATAGCAGCAATGGTGGGTTCTGCATATTTACCGCAGTGGGAAAATAGTATTTTGTTTGTCGAGGAAGTTGGCGAAGAAGTTTATCGCATCGATAGAATGTTGACGCAGCTCAAATTAGCGGGCATTCTCGATAAAATATCCGGTTTTATTTTCGGACAGTGTACCAAGTGCGAAGCTGAAAAACCCCAAGAGTCCCTAACCTTACCTCAAGTCTTGTCCGACCACATTCGCCCTTTGAAGATTCCTGCGTGGTATGGTTCGATGGTGGGACACATCCGGGAGCAGTTCACTTTGCCGATCGGTCAAGAAGTCGAAATCGACGCTGACTCTGGTACAATTAAATTGTTAGAATCCGCTGTCAGCTAAATCTTGAACTCTTCTGGATATTACCGAGGCAGAGCCTCCGGATCTGCGTTCCCAGGCAGAGCCAGGGAACGAGAAATAAATTTAAACACAAAATCAGAAATATCGTGAAAAACCGACAATTTCTCAAACATCTAGCAGCAATTATCTTAGCAATAATTTGCCTGTTGCCGCTGAATGCCTGTGCAGCAGCAGAAGCAAGTAAAACCGCAAATGGCGACCCAATTTATCAGCAGCGAACCGTCCACAATCCCGACGGCATCGGCAAATTTTACATGGGTAGAGAAATTGCCCAAGTCATGGGATATCAAGGCGCTGGTTGGCTGGAAAGACCGTCTCGCGGCATGGAAGAAAAATCAGCTCGATTAGTCAACAATCTCGATTTAAAACCAACCGATATTGTAGCAGACATTGGAGCGGGAACGGGATATTTTAGCTTTCGCATTGCTCCCTTAGTTCCTGAAGGAAAGGTTTTGGCCGTTGACGTGCAGCCGGAAATGATTAATTTTCTGCAATTGAATAAACAAGAAAAAAATATCGCTAACGTTGAGCCAGTTTTGGGAAGTATCGACAATCCAAATTTGCCGGAAAACAGCGTAGATTTAGTTGTGATGGTGGATGCTTATCACGAATTTGCATATCCCAGAGAAATGATGCAAGGAATTGTGAAAGCACTCAAATCGGGAGGCCGCACGGTATCGATCGAGTATCGGGGCGAAAACCCGCTGATTCCCATTAAAGGTTTGCACAAAATGACCCAGAAGCAGGTAAAAAAAGAAATGGCAGCCGTGGGTTTAGTATGGAAAGAGACAAAAGATATGTTGCCCCAACAGCATTTGATGGTGTTTGAGAAACAATCTCAAATTTAGCAGCCAAACAGAGCGATTGCTTACCATTTTTTGTCATTTTTGTCAAGGTACAAAAGACGTATTTATTTATGCGCGCGGGCGATCGGTCAAACATACTAAGCCTTAAGTAACCCTTAAGATAGACATTTTACTAAAAATACCATTTACAATTAAAAATTGATAACCCAGAGGCGCTTCCTTCATTTTTCAAGCGAAGAAGTGTCGCTATTAAGAAGTACCAGCGTGAACATTCCAAGTTCCATCATCACCATGCTCGCCGGCATCGGAGTGACTCTGATCAGTCTCTGGTACGGGCAGAATCACGGTTTAATGCCGATCGCCGCCTCTGATGAAGCATCCGACATAGACGCACTTTTCAATACAATGATGACCATTTCCACTGGATTATTTATCATGGTCCAGGGAGTGCTGATCGTTGCTGCAATTAAATACCGCCGTCGTCCAGGAGACAACACAGACGGGCCGCCTTGGCATGACAACTTTCCCTTAGAAATTCTTTGGACAGCCGTGCCGGCGGTGATTATTTTAGGAATCGGAGTCTACAGTTTTGAGATTTACAACTCAATGGGAGGCCTCGATCCGATGGGCAATCACGACCACGGCACCATGCAAGCGCACTCTAAAATGCGGGGAAGTGCGATCGCAGCCACACTCTCAGATACACCCCAAAACGCCCCACAAATTCCGTCTAGAAAACTTGTTGCTCTAGGCGTCGGCGCTTCCCCAGAAAATGAAGACAAACCAGCAGACTTAGTTGTAAATGTCACAGGTTTGCAGTACGCCTGGATATTTAGCTATCCAGAAAGCGGCGTTAGTTCTGGCGAACTGCATATGCCAGTCAACCGCGACGTACAGCTAAATATCTCAGCTCAAGACGTGCTGCACGCATTTTGGCTGCCGGAATTTCGCCTCAAACAAGATGCAATTCCCGGGCGGCCGAGCGAACTGAGATTTACACCAACTAAAACCGGCGAATACCGGGTTGTTTGTGCTGAATTGTGCGGCGCTTATCACGGAGCGATGAAAGCTGTAGCAGTCGTTCACACGCCCGAAGAATTCGACGGTTGGCTGCAAAGCCAGCAAGTTGCTAGCAGTCAAAACTTAGAGCAAGCAGTTGCAGTCAATCCTGGGGAATTGTCAGACGGTGAATTTTTGGCTCCCTACGTCAGGGAAATAAAAATTAATTCCGAAACCCTAGAACAACTTCACCCAACTCATCACTAAAAATAGTCATTAGTTCCTGGCACTGGGTCTTTGATCCTGAGCTAATAACTAATGACTAATAACTAATGACTAATAACTATGACACAAGCACAGTTCCAAGAAAGTGCAAACACTGAGGCTCGCGGAACAGCTCCCGCCGATAGACATTGGCGCGACTACTTCACTTTTAATACCGACCACAAAGTCATCGGTATTCAATACCTGGTAACAACATTTATTTTCTATCTAATCGGCGGCGTGATGGCAACTATAGTTCGAACAGAACTCGCCACCCCCGACTCCGATTTTGTCACCCCCGAACTCTACAACAGTTTATTTACTGTTCACGCCACGGTGATGATCTTCCTGTGGATCGTACCCGCCGGCGCCGGATTTGCTAACTTTTTGATCCCCTTAATGATTGGGGCAAAAGACATGGCATTTCCCCGCCTGAATGCCGTTGCCTTTTGGATGATTCCCGTAGGCGGCATATTGCTGTTGAGCAGTTTTTTGGTCGGAGCTCCGCAGGCGGGTTGGACTTCCTATCCGCCTTTGAGCTTAGTTACTGCTCAAGCCGGAGAAGAAATTTGGATTCTCAGCGTTTTGATTCTGGGAACTTCTTCGATTTTGGGGGCGGTAAATTTTGCCATTACCATCTTTACCATGCGCGTTCCCAGCATGAGTCTCAATGAAATGCCTTTGTTTTGCTGGGCGATGATTGCGACTTCAGCGCTGACTTTGATTGCTACTCCAGTCTTAGCCGCAGCTTTGATTTTGCTGTCGTTTGACTTGTTAGCAGGAACGGCATTTTTTAACCCGACAGGCAACGGCGATCCCATCGTCTACCAGCATTTATTCTGGTTTTATTCGCACCCGGCAGTTTACATTATGATTATGCCCTTTTTCGGGGTGATTTCAGAAGTTTTGCCGGTGCATTCCCGCAAGCCAATTTTTGGTTATTTGGCGATCGCATATTCCAGTCTTGCGATCAGCTTTTTGGGCTTGATCGTGTGGGCTCACCATATGTTTACCAGCGGCACTCCCGGCTGGCTGCGGATGTTTTTTATGATCACAACTATGATCATCGCCGTACCAACTGGGATTAAAATATTTAGCTGGTTGGCAACTATTTGGGGAGGAAAACTCCGGCTTGTCAGCGCCATGCTATTTGGGATGGGTTTTATCTCAACATTTGTCCTCGGCGGCATCACCGGGATCATGGTAGCTTCCGTACCTTTCGACATTCACGTTCACGACACTTATTTTGTCGTCGCTCACCTGCACTACGTGCTGTTTGGCGGCTCAGTGTTTGGCATTTACGCTGCTTTTTACCACTGGTTCCCCAAAATGACGGGGCGGATGCTTAACGAATTTTGGGGTAGAGTTCACTTTGTTTTAACCTATGTTGGCTTTACTGTAACTTTCCTGCCGATGCACGCTTTGGGGATGCAAGGAATGCCCCGGCGGGTGGCAATGTACGACCCGAAATTTACCACAATTAATGTCATTTGTACTGTCGGTGCTTATATGCTGGCAGTGTCTACAATCCCGTTTATCATTAATGTGATTTGGAGCTGGAGGTACGGCCCGAAAGCAGGTGACAATCCTTGGCAAGCTTTGAGTTTGGAATGGATGACGACTTCGCCACCCCCGATCGAAAATTTTGAAGGAGTGCCGGTATTGGCAACGGGGCCTTACGATTACGGCATGGAAAAAATTCAGAATACAGGGGAACGTCTCAGGCTCAAGCTGAGGGAAAATGCCACCCGCAACGCCCAGAAAACAGGTATTCCTATTGCGGAGGCTCAAGCTTCAACTTTCTTTGGCGGTACTGCAACTTTGGTCGCTCCTGAATCAGAGGTAGATGTTGATTCTCCGGCTGATGAAAGTCAAGATGGCGAATAGTTATTAGTCATCAGTCATCAGTTATTAATGTCAACAAACACGTCTAACGTAGTACGGATCTGCTATCTGACGATTAAGCTCTCGATCCCCCCTAGCCCCCCTTAAGAAGGGGGGGAACCGGACACACTCTTTCGTCCCCCTTCTTAAGGGGGATTTAGGGGGATCGAGACTCCGCTATAAACGAGAGATACAAAGATTTTCAGGCAATTGTTGGCACTAATGTCCTCTTCCCTCTTCCTTCTTCCTTCTTCCCTCTTCCTTCAAAATCCCATTACCAACTAGCAATTTATTATGCAAATTCCCGCGATCGATCCGACAAAAACAGCCCTAAATTACCACCACGAGGGCGAAGTAGAAGCACACGGTGTCGAGCATCCCGACCACCGAATGTTAGGTGTAATTGTGTTCCTGTGCGCTGAAGGCATGATATTTTTCGGTATGTTTGCCGCGTATTTGATTTATCGGGCGATGGCCCCCGTGTGGCCTCCTGAAGGTACGCCAGCGCGAGAGTTATTGCTGCCGGGAATTAATACGCTGATTTTGATTTCTAGCAGTTTTGTGATTCACAATGCTGATACTGCAATCAAAAAGAATGATGCCGCCGGAATGCGGAATTGGTTGCTCGTAACTATTGCTATGGGCGCAGTTTTCTTGGCAGGTCAGGTTTACGAATACACTCATTTAGAGTTTGGCTTGACGACGAATTTGTATGCCAGTTGCTTTTACGTTTTGACTGCTTTTCACGGCTTGCACGTTACGTTTGGAGTGCTGCTGATGGCGGGGGTGGTGTGGCGATCGCGCGCGCAAGGTCATTATTCTAGCGAGCACCACTTCGGAATCGAAGCGACTGAGATTTACTGGCACTTTGTGGATGTGATTTGGATTATTTTGTTTTTGCTGCTGTATATTTTGTGATCCCAGAGGCTTTCCGGCCTCTGCCACAAGAGATTTGTCTGACCCCCAATTGGGGGGTTTTTTATTGTTTGGAGAGTGCAATCGCCTTTCATTCACCCTCTCATAGCCGATCGCGCTAAACTAAAATTAGCAATTCTCCTATCCAGCAGCATTGAGAAAATTATGCAGTGCGAATTGTGCGATCGACAAATGGAAGCATTAACCGCCCATCACCTCATCCCCAAACAAAACACCAAGCGGAAAAACGAAGATCCAAGCCCGACAATCGACATTTGCTCAGCCTGTCACCGCCAGATTCACTCTCTATTTGACAACAAACACCTCGCCCAAGAGCTCAACACCGTGGAAAAGCTCAAAAATGACCCTGAACTCCAGAAATTTCTCTCTTGGATTAAGAAACAAAAAACCGACAAACGCATCCAAGTACGCGGCAAAAAAGCTTGATCGCAGGGCCCGAACTCAGATATATAGTCCTGGACGGAGTTACTGTCTGCAGCCCGGTTTCTTCATTAATTTTTCGTTCCCTAACCCAAAATTTTGCAGAGTAACCCGGTTTGTTTGCGTAAATCCTAGTATAGTGATTTACTTATTCGTAACAAGCTGCCAACAATTATCATGAACCTCAGCTCCCTCGAACTCGCAAAAGACCGAGCACGCATCTACAAACAATACCTCCAAATGGAAATAGATGCCAAAGCTAACATAAACAAACTAGCATTTTTAGATCGGGGCATTGAAAAATCCCCTTACCAGCAAGAAATTAAAAACTATCCCGATTATCTCAAACAGAAACCCGACGGCTTAAAAGTAATTAGCTACATTCCAGAACCCAATAACCGCCTCAAACTTACCGCCTTTCCCAGCCTCGGAGAACTACCTCAAATTGACCCTCAATCTTTAAATTTTCTTCACGAAGACATCAAACAAGCCTGCGTTTGCATTGGTACTTTTGTAGACGGCAAAATTCAGGCGCAGTGGCTGGGAAAAAACGCACTTACCAATGCTGAGTTTTGGAGTGGCACTAAAATTATCGGGCTCCTTAATATCGTCAGTCAAGTAAATATCAAATATCCAGACTGCGACATTGACAACTGCGTTGTTAGAGATGGCAACGGGCTAAAACAAGATTTTTACTTTTATGATTTAGCAAAAGACATGATTAGCTATGCCTCAAATATAGCAAGTTCAAACTCCTTAGCTGCGATGTTCAAACGCTTCGATACTCGCATAGGACTAGAGCAATGGCTGAAGAGCGCTACTGGCAATAATGACCTAATTTTTCGCGGCGATTACGGCGAAAATTCTTATCACAACAACCCCAGAATCTTCGATCTCACCAAAAAACAAGTGCTGCTAAGTGCCGCATTAAACAGCACCAAACAAAAAAATTCCGTATCTGCTTATGACTTAACCAGGCTGATTTCCATGTTAGGATGGCACTTCCACATCGAACAGCGATCGCGCATGAAAGCATCTCAGTGGAACAGCTTAGAAAGCATTGTCAGAGCAATGGGACACGACAGCGCTCGATATGTGGACGTAGCAATTAAAACTTTGGGGATGGATAGCCTTATCACTTCTCCAGTAATTATCTCAAAATTGGGTTACGGACTGAGCTCGATCAGGGGAACGCTAGAAACAGTTTATGTGGCTTTAGTGCGGTTTGTTGACGAGCGGCCGAAGGCGGCCCGAAAGCCGGCAAAACTCAGAACCTTAGCCATGACTTTGCGGGCAGAAAAAGCTGTAGGCGGTTCCAGCAGTGTCGATCGCTTGGCGATCGAACTCGACGCCAGATTTTGCGCCGAAGTCACGGAAATTCTCCGCCGGTTGTTTGCGGAAGAATTTTCTTAAACGCGGGCGATCGACTACTTAGAATTACTAGAGTAAAAGCCGGTGAAACTTGCGGTAAAGCATCCTCTCCACCGGCTTTCCTCCCCGCAAATGTTGCTCAGTTATTGCCGCAACTTCTTCGTGGCAAACGCCATTGTACCAAACCTCTTCTGGCAGCACCAACACCATCGGCCCGTTGCCGCACTGTCCCAAACAACTGCTAGCAACAACTTCAACTTCTGAGGGCGACAATTACTGAAAAGCTGCCAGTACCTTTGCTGAATTTTGCTTGCGACAAGTGCGGTTTTGACAAACAAGAACTTGCCTAAAAGATTCGATAATTTTCATATTTTTTACTTGACATTCTGCTGAATATATGCTATTTTTTTATCATGGGAATAGGTGTCGTCATATATGCCCAAATTGTAGGAAAGTCGTTAAAAACTTTGGACGGGCTAGAAGCCCATCCCACAAAGCATTAAACTTGAATTGCATTCAATCGCTTTGAATTCCTCAAATTATCTGCGTTTATCTGTGTTGCATCTGCTTGATATCTGCGGTTTCTGTATTAATCAAAGACTTATGCAATTCTAGTCTATTGATAATTGCTACATCTGCCCCGATTGTCAGGTACACGGCATTGCACACGCCCAGATTAATCCGATGATAAACCTTTTGAGGCCAACCATTGTCGATCGAACAAACGCGACTGATACCGAGCCCCGCCGTCGCAGAGTACCGTCACAATCGTATGTCCAGGCCCCATAACCTTCGCCAAAGCCACAGCCGCCCCCACATTAATCCCCACAGAACCGCCCATAAACAGCCCTTCTTTCCTCAGCAGTTGGTAAATCACCCGGACAGCTTCAGTATCGTCAATTTGAATGGCGTCGTCTACCGGGGCATTCTCCATATTTGCAGTGACGCGAGTGGTGCCAATTCCCTCAGTAATCGAACTGCCTTCAGTCTTAATTTCCCCAGTTTTGAAATAACTGTAAAGCCCACTGCCCATCGGGTCTGCTAAGACAATTCTAACAGCAGGGTTTTTTTCCTTCAAAAACATTCCTACCCCAGCAAAAGTGCCGCCGGTACCCGTTGCGGCTACCCAAGCATCAATTTTCCCGTTTGTTTGTTCCCAAATTTCCGGACCGGTTGTCTCGTAATGAGCTCGGCGATTGGCTAAATTGTCAAACTGATTTGCCCAGACTGCATTCTCCATTTCCTCCGCCAATCTTCCCGACAATTTGACATAATTATTCGGGTCTTTGTAAGGAACAGCGGGAACAGTCCGAACTTCAGCGCCCAAGGTTTTCAAAGCATCGATTTTTTCTTGAGATTGGTTATCGGGAATCACAATCAAACATTTGTAACCTTTAGCGTTGCAAATGTGTGCCAAACCGATGCCTGTATTGCCGGCAGTGCCTTCAACAACGGTGCCGCCCGGTTTCAGCAAGCCTTTTTCTTCTGCATCTTTGATGATGTATAAAGCAGCCCTATCTTTAACGGAACCGCCAGGATTGAGAAACTCTGCTTTGCCGAGAATTTCGCAGCCAGTTTCATCGCTGAAGCTGTTTAAGCGAATTAGTGGCGTGTTGCCGATTGTGCCTACAAAGCCGTTTTTAATATCCATGTTTTTTGCGTGTTTGCGTCCTATTATTAATTCTTACAATAAGTTGATATTTATGGCTAGCAGTTCTACCAAATTTTGCTCATATTGAGTACAAATCCAGGCAAAACGGGGTCGCCGCTGACTGTCGCGGGATTCTCCAAACATTCCTCTAGCAAACCGGGACGGTAAATATAAACTCTGCGATTTTTGCGGTCAATCAACCAGCCTAACTGCACTCCGGGTTCTCTCATATATTCTTGCATTTTTTCTTGCAATGGCTTGATATTGTCAGAAGCAGACCTGAGTTCTACTACAAAATCAGGGCAAATCGGGGCAAACTTTTGCTTTTGTTCGGGTGACAAAGCATTCCATCTTTCCAATTTTATCCAAGCAGCATCCGGCGACTTTTGTGCACCTGTTGACAGAGTAAATCCTGTACTCGAAGTAAACACTAAACCAGTACCATTTTGTTCTGCCCAAACCCACAGCGGCCCAAATATATTACCTTCTCGGTTTCCCGTCTCCGAACCAGTAGGGGGCATAATTAGCAATTCTCCCGATTTGTTGCGTTCAATGCGTAACTCACTATTGATTTGACAGAACTCGAAAAACTCGTCGTCTGTCATTTGCAATTTGGGCGGTATTCGCAACACAATTGTTGATGACAGCATTTTGCCTTTCCTCAAATCTAAAGTGTTTACACAAGATTGCAATTTCTTTGTTTGTAGTGAGGACTTGAGTCCTCAAAAATCAGGATTAAGGACTCAAGTCCTAACTACAAGCTAGTTTGACGCGCGAATTAGAAAGGTAAGGTGTGCAGTGCACACTTTACATAATTCAATACGGTTCACTTAACACTATTTATACCCCGGAGATCCCCCTAAATCCCCCGAAAGCAAGGGGGACTTTGAGGGCATTCTTGTCCCCCCCTTTTTAAGGGGGGTTAGGGGGGATCTGTCTTAAGT
>JARCMA010000256.1 GCA_030248405.1 Microcoleus sp. MP8IB2.171 | reverse complement strand
GCATTCTGCCAACGGCCAAAGTATACGCCGATGCCCAAAAGCTGTTGCCTTCCTATCAAAGCGAGTTGACGGCGATGGAAGCACATTTGACAAGAGAACAACAAGCTCAGAAACAATTAGAAGAAGCTCTTGCGATCACAGCCGAGGCGCCAAAAGAAACCGAATTATCAAAACAGAAAGCTGTGTGGACTCAAGCTGCAGACAAACTCAAAGCAATTGCTTCCGATTCCTTCGTTGCTGACAAAGTGAAAGCTCATTTAGCAGAGTGCGATCGTCAAATTCAAGACATTGAAATTTCCATCCGCCAGGCCTCCAGCCCCGAAGCCTCCAGCCCCGAAGTAACACCAACTGCTCAAGACGACCTTTTTAGATTCTCACCTGATGGTACCGAACCCGCACCAGCACCAAAACCTTCGCCCTCTCTCCCCAATTCTCCAACTCCTAAAGACGACAAACCCCTCTTCTAATTTAGATTGGGGATTTGGGATTTGAGATTTGGGATTTAAGATTTGTGATTTGACGAACTGCGTAATATTACGATCAGTACAAGTGTTCAATGCCTTTACAGTATTTATAAGTAGTCAACCGGACTTGATATCAGTCCTGTTCTTGCCTAAATCTTTAAATTTGATTTCTAAGTTTTGCTTTATAATTACACTCAACAGGCAGATATACAAAAATAGTCACTCGACAGCGATAGCAGGTTGAATCAGGATGTTTGCTTCGAGTCAGTTATCCATTCCCAAACTCGCTGGGACAAGTCGCCTTGATTTCATATCTACCCAGAATCAGCAATCATTTCCCTCCCAGAAATCCATCAAATAAATAAGGAATAAAATTGCCAATGAAACTTCACTCACGGATATCGCTAATTACTGCATCTGCGATCGCCTTTGCTACCACTATTGTCGCTAGCAGTCCGACAGCCGCCCAAACCACAGGCTTCGTCTGTGGCAAAAGTGGAGGTCAGCCAGCAACTATTTTGCAAAGACCACAAGGCAATGTCACAGTAATTAAGTGGGTTTCTAATAGTTTCTCAGACTCTGGATTCGATGCTGAGCGCCGGTGCGAACTGGTATCTGGCAGATTTCAACAGTATCACAAAGCAGGAATGCTCAAATACCTGACAACAGGAGTTATCAACCGACAACCTGTAGTTTGCGTTGCCCACACTAAGGGTGGCGACTGTGCCCGCGACTTGCCCAACAACGGCTTGTTATTTACAATTAAACCGGGCAGCGATGCGCGAGACACATTAAAACGCCTGTTGAATTTGCGCGATCGAGCTAGCACAAATTCGCTCAACGAAAGCGCGAACTCTAGCCGAGTAGATGTCGAAATGAACGATCGACTTTACATCGATATGGGCGAATATATCCAAACCCAACCTACCGAATCTGCATCCCCGCAGTCTGTGGGTTCTGATAGTAGCAACCCACTTTTTTAAGATGAGTTTTGATTGGTAGTGGCGGGTAGAAGGGAGCAAAGTGCTCTGCAAGTAATAAGTTCTTGATGACTTCTTGAAAAAAACCGCCCTACTCAAAAAAAATGTCAAATTTCGTTTCGTGAAATATGAGACAGTTGTTTAGGGAAAAGGAGGTGATTGGTGAAACTTAAAGTATTAAGTTCAATTCCCACAAAATTAGCATTTACTTTGGCAAGCACAATTAGTTTTAGTAGTGTCAGCCACGCTCAAGAATTAACTTTTTTTTGCGGTATAATTAATGACGAGCCAGCAATTATAGCTCAAACAGCCCAGAGCAATATACCTGTAATTAGGTGGGTATCCGAGGAATTGCAAGTGTTAGGAATTAATTCTCGATCGCAATGCGAACAAATGGCTGAAAAACTGCAAATAAGTTGCGTTCAACCTACTGATGGCAGCCAGCTATTAGCTGGCTGCACCATCATTCAATGTGGTATTTACTCGGCAGAAAAGGTGTTTAATTCTGAATCAGGAAGAGATTTGTATGAGCAATTGCCACATCTTTGGGGTTCGGACACTCAACTTTCCAAATCCCATGAAAAAGTGCCAGGATTTCCTGTTTATATTCAGATGAATGTTTGGCTAAACGGATTTCCCGCAACAGTCGCAGTTCCAGGCGATCGAAATATTTTCGCGACTCCCGCATCTCCCGGTAGCATCAAAGGCGAACCTGAGCCGGAGCGTCCTTTGTGGTGAAAATTATGTCGATGAGTAGGTCGCTCAAAATCAAAAATTATTCCTTAAGATTAAACACGGAGCATCCTATGACAATTAAGTTTAAATACGGACTTTCAGCAGCGCTGATCGGTGCAACAATAGCGATCGTACAGACGCAAAATGCTTTAGCACAAACAGCAGAACAAGTCAACAAAATTGCGGAGAAAATTACAGTATTAATCGAAGGACAAAATCAGGGTTCAGGGATAATTATTGCTAGAGAAGGCAGTACCTATTATGTACTGACTGCCAAACACGTAACAACCGGAGGAGGCGAATCAAAAATTGTCGCGCCCGATCGCACGTCCTACCAGGTGGACAGCAACAACATTATCCAATTACCGGGAGTCGATTTGGCGATCGTGCCTTTTGTCAGCTCGAACAATTACGAGATAGCACAATTGGGAGATTCTAAAACAGTCACAGTCGGAGAACAAGTCTACGTTTCCGGCTGGCCAAAACCGGGCGAAACTATTACAAGACAGATCCGTCAGATGACAGCAGGACAAATTTCTGCTCGCGAACGGGTTAATGATGGCTATGAATTAATCTATACAAACCCAACTCGTCAGGGCATGAGCGGAGGGCCGATTCTCGATCTTCGTGGCCGTGTGATTGGCATTCACGGACGTACAGAGGGGAGCACAGAAGATCAAGTAGTTAAAGCTTGGGTAAACTTGGGAATTCCCATCAACACCTTTGTCGAACTCGCTCCTAAAGCTTACGCCGAACAGGGAAAAGAAAAACTCAAACGGCAAAATTATCAAGGGGCGATCGCAGACTTCAGCCAAGGAATGCGATTCAATCAAAACTCGGCCGATGTTTTCAACGGTTTAGCTTACGCAAACTTCGCTCAAAAAAATTACAGAGCAGCTCTAGAAAATGCGATCAAAGCTATTCAAAATAATCCCCAATTAGCCGAAGCTCACCGCGTTCGTGGCGCTAGCAACGCTCAATTGGGAAATCATAAAGAAGCGATCGCCGATTTCGATCGAGCTATCCAAATCAATTCTAGCTTTGCAGATGCCTACGGACTGCGGGGTGTCAGCCGAGCTCAAATCAAAGACTACATAGGAGCCAACGCTGACATAGCCCAAGCCATCCGCCTAGATCCCAACAGCCCGGTTGGCTACAACCGCCGCAGCGAAGTGCGCCTCATAGTCGGGGACAGCGAAGGAGCCAATGAAGATGCTCAAAAAGCAGCATCTCTAAGTGGAGCATCAGCGAATGAAGATGGGTTCCAAATGGCACTCAACAGCGGACTGGGAATATCTTTGCCGAGGAACCAAGTTGCCAGAGTGAAGCCACAGCAGCCCGCCCCGACTGTTCCCCAAACACGTCCAGCACCCAATAACTCCCTAGAAGCAAAACAACCAACACCCACACCTGCGCCAACACCAGAGCCGCGCATTCAGCCCGCACCTCAAGCGGTGCGACAAGCTGCATCGCCAGGAGCGGAATCAGCAATTCAAGCCTTAATTCGCGGCCAGCAAACCTTCCGCACGCGCAACGGTGCATTTACCGGTACTGTCAGTTTGCTCCAACGCTCTTTTAACATTCAACTTCCGATGTCGAAGTTCAACTTTGCCATTCACACCACTACTAGGGGAGCATATCACTATGCTATTCCTCTGAACCCCAGCCAGAAAGCCTATGTGGGAGCGGTGTTTTTGACGGAAACTGCTACTAATAATAATCCTGTCACAGTATCGATCGTCTGCGAAACCGATGAAGCCAGCAACATCCGCCCGCCAGATCCCCTCTACGTTCAGGGGAAGCCGATTTGCCGTCCGGGTACGTCGCCGGTGGATATGAGCAATATCCAGTCAGGAAATCCTGAGTCTCTAACCAATAACCCGACCGTTTCCGAAAAAGAATGGTAATTTTTCAAGGCATAAAACTAGAGATTTAGAAGAGAGAATTAAATAAAGTTCTTGTTTCTAACTTGAAGTTTTTAACTGTTAATTTTGAACACAAGGAGTTGTGATAATGATTGAAAAACACCAGCTATTGAGATCGATTATTGCCGCTGGATTGATCGCACTTACAGCAAGTGCGATCGGGACTCATGCTAGCGCTCAAACCCGCCTTCAAACCAGATCCTTTGTCTGCGGTACGAGCAACGGCGCTCCCGCAACCATTGCTCGGACTAATCGGGGTGACGTACCCGTGATTCGGTGGACTTCCGATCGTTTCCGTGATGCAGGCTACAGTCCAGAACGGCGCTGTCTTGAAGTATCAGCAAGATTTCAGCAATACTTCCGAAATGGAAAACTGAACTACCTGACTACTGGTATTATGAACAACCAGCAAGTAGTTTGCGTTGCCGATCGAGTAGAAGGAGATTGTACTGGATTGCTGTTCACCCTAAAACGAGGGAGCGATCCCAGTCAAGTATTAAACAATTTACTTGATGTGCGCGTCCGCGCCTCTGGGCCGCTAAATGAAAGTACGTCTCGTGTTTATATAGATATGAGCGAATATCTAAAACAAGCTGCTGTAGAAGAACAGCCAAATTCGCAATCTGATAGTCCTGTTTGGTAATATAGTGGTTCTCAATGGAGTAAAATCCAAAATATGTAGGTTGGGTTAAGGTCACGAACCCTAGGTTTCACTTCGCCCAACTCTTCATTTAAAATAAGGTGTTAGGTTTCGCTATCTGAAAACTTACTGTATATAGCGTTTCTCAGTCAAGTGAGGTACATTTTTAGAGCTAAAACCCTTAATGGATAAGGATTGGTTGTACCTGATCAGCTAAGGAAACGCTATAAGCATTCTTCCTTCTTCCTTCTTCCTTCTTCCTTCTAATTATGTAACTTTAATGAATTGGGTTTCCCTAGCCTTCTTAACTTGTACTGCTGGTTTGTTAACCGGAGTGGCAGTTCAAGTACACAATCGAGGTTTCTCTGTTGCAGAAATTGTCCGCACAAATTTACCGCAGCAACCTCAAAGATCTATATTTCAACTAGGCAAGCCACCTGTGAAGTCGCCAGCCACTCAACCGCTGAATTTGCATGCAAAACCCGTAAAACCATTGTCAGGGAAGAACCAGGGAGAATTCATTCCCCAGAGGGCGGGAGATTTATTAGAAAAAGCGATGCTTCAAAAAGCTCGTTCAATTACGGTGAAAGTGCTTTCTGGAGATAGTTGGGGTTCGGGGATTATCATTCAGCGGCAAGCACAAGTTTATACTGCGATCACAAACGATCATGTATTGCAGTCAGGAAAAACATATCGCATCCAAACTCCCGACGGTAAAATTTACTCCGCCACGCGATATTTAGCAAGTCAATTTGCAGGCAAAGATTTAGCACTGTTGCAGTTTACAAGTACCAAATTAGAATACAAAATAGGTGTATTGGGCAGTTCTTTAACGGTTAAAGAAGGGGATAAAGTATATGCTGCCGGGTTTCCTTTTGAGGCTGACAAGTCAAATTCAGCCGGATGGAAATTCACTGCCGGACGAGTATCGCTAATACCTGAAAAATCCCTCGAAGACGGCTATCAACTGGGTTATGACAATCAGATTGAAAAAGGCATGAGCGGTGGTCCTGTGCTGAATTTTGGCGGCGAGGTGGTCGCTGTGAACGGAATGCACGCTTATCCACTTTGGGGAGATCCTTATGTGTTTCAGGACGGATCGAAACCCTGTGAACCAATGCGGGAGCTAATGGTGCGATCGAGTTGGGGAATTCCGATCGAAAAGTTTTTGCAATCAGCGCCGCAGTTTTCGACGAAAAGGGCAGAGAAACAGCCTAAAAATATCAGTTTAGAGCCACCATCTCAGTTGTTGGCTCAGCGGTCAGCGACATCGAATTTAACAGTTTCCCAACCTGTTGGTAAAACGGCTAGACTGATCCAGCAACAGGCGGCGGCGGCTAAAAGTTGCACTCAGCTTTAGAAATCAGGACACGCCAGTGCCGTTTCCCTATAATTAATCATTATTTTGGGGTAGGGACACGGCATTGCCGTGTCCTCGGTTGCTTACAATAAATCTTTCAATTTTTCATCTTCTCCCAATACCTTGATTACCTGTTTAATCTCCTGCGTCCTGTCCTTTTTCACAATCAAAGTCACATTCCCATCTCTGACAACTACCACATCTTCTAAACCAATAGTAACGATGACTTCATTCTCATCTGCTGCATAAAAAATGCCGCCCTTGGTATCAATTCCGACGTGTTTTGCTAACTCAACATTCGGCTGATCTCCTTGCAGCAAACGGCCGATCGCATTCCAATCACCCAAATCGTCCCAGCTAAAGCCTACGGGCAGAACACAAGCCTTTTGCGTCTTCTCCATCAAAGCGTAATCGATACTTATTTTGGGTAATTCCGAGTACGCCTGCGCGCCTTTTGTTTCCAAAGCTGCCATCATTTCCGGTACATGATTTCGCAATTCTGTCAAGACTGTTCCAACTCGAAATACAAAAATTCCGCCGTTCCAACTAAACTTGCCGCTGGCTACAAATTCTTCCGCAGTTGTGCGATCGGGCTTTTCCGTAAATCTCGCCACCCGATACGCCGGAAAACCGCCAAAACTGCCAATTTCCTCGCCTTGTTCGATGTAGCCGTAGCCGGTGGAAGCATAACTCGGCTTGACTCCCAAAGTGGCGATCGCATCCTGATTTCTCGCCAAATCCGCCGCCGCCTCCAAAGTCTTGACAAACTCCTCCGGTTCCCCAATCCAGTGATCCGCCGGGAAAAAACCCACTACCGCATCCTCACCGTAACGCTTGGCAGTTTCTATAGCAGTCCAAGCCACCGCAGGCGCAGTATCCCGGCCCTCCGGTTCCGCCAGCAAATTCTCAGGAGGTAAAAGCGGCAACTGTTCCCGGACTCCCGCAGCCAACATTTCCGACGTTACCACCCACAAATCGTCCCAGCCGTTACCTAATGTTAATAGTCTTTCCGCTGTAGCTTGCAGCAAACTCTTGCCGCTACCGTCGAGACTCAAAAACTGCTTGGGGCGCTGCTTGCGGCTGAGGGGCCAGAAGCTTTCGCCTTTACCGCCGGCAAGTATTACGGGAATTAAGGTTTGGGTCATGGTTTGAAGTTTAAGGGTTCTGATCTATTTTGCTCGACAGCTTATAATTATGGAGAGAATTGTGGCTGTCTGCGGGTTTTGGGGGCGACCTATATTTTTGGGAAAATTGCGTCTGTTACTGGGTGTAAAATTCGAGGGGTTAATTTTGTCGGCTGTAATCCAATTTCTGTAAGGGTTTGAGGCTGATTCCTGGGGCAAACGGCAGACGCAATTGCTGAAGCCTTCATCTGATAAGGGTTTGAGGGGGAAAGTCTAAATAGGGTATTGACAGGCCGGAGGCTGAAATGGTATTTTTGCTAATACAGACGCAAATGAACGTTGAAAACCAAATACAGCAAGGCTTCTGGAACGGGCAGCCGGAAAATACCTAAAACCCTATCAGGGATTGAAACCAGTTGTCCGGCAGACAATTTTCCACGCGCCACCGGTGTAAGCCGGAAAATACCTAAAACCCTATCAGGGATTGAAACGACGTAATCAACAATTAAAGTCATCCATTCCATAGTAAGCCGGAAAATACCTAAAACCCTATCAGGGATTGAAACAATGGCAGCCGCAAGTTTAGGGATATCTTTAATGCCGGAAAATACCTAAAACCCTATCAGGGATTGAAACG
>JARCMA010000255.1 GCA_030248405.1 Microcoleus sp. MP8IB2.171 | reverse complement strand
TTGCGATCGATACTGTAAGGCGAAGACTTCTTCACCGGGGACGGAATGCCGCATCTCTCGCCGTATGCGATCGTTTCCTCGCGGCTCATTTTCCACTCCCGCGCTGGTGCTAAGATTTTAATCTTGGGGTTGAGCGCGCCGATCGACACATCGAACCGTACTTGATCGTTTCCCTTACCCGTACAGCCGTGGGCGATCGCATCAGCACCGTACTTTTCCGCAGCTTCTACTAATAGTTTAGCAATCAGCGGACGAGCGAGGGCTGTAGAAAGGGGATACCGATTTTCATAAAGCGCGTTGGCTTGAATTGCTGGAAACGCATAGTCTTTGACAAATTCCTCGGTAGCATCGATTACCAATGATTCCGAAGCACCAGATGCCAAAGCTTTTTTGCGGATTGGTTCTAATTCGTCTCCCTGTCCCAAATCCGCCGCCAGAGTAATTACCTCTTCGACTCCCCACTCCTTCATTAGGTAAGGAATGCAGACGGAGGTATCGACTCCGCCCGAATATGCTAGCACAACTTTTTTAGCGCGACTCATTCGTATTTACATCCTGAATTTTACTTAATACGCTTGGGCCCGAGCCCGATCCCCCCTAGCCCCCCTTAAAAAGGGGGGGACAAGATTCTTCTCAAAGTCCCCCTTCTTAAGGGGGATTTAGGGGGATCTCCGGGCAATAAACAGTTTTAACCCAACCGTATTGGAATTTAACCGACTTTTCATTATGCACCTAATTGAGATCGATTCTTGTCAGAAATAGTACAGATTTATATATTCTTTTTTTGCTAAACTTTGCTATTTCCCCAGGGAGTTGCTGCGAAAAATCTGCTACCGTGGGATACGGTAACTGTGGCGATGGGGAAAATCCGTGTTTTTTAGTGTTGTGATTCCGACGTATAATCGTAAACCGATTTTGGCAAAATGTCTACTGGCTTTGGAAAATCAGCAGTTCGGTGAGATTGTCAGAGAGTATGAAGTAATTGTCGTGGACGACGGCTCGACGGACGGGACGCTGGAGTGGTTGGCCGCAAATGCTGACTTTTTGCCTCATGTGCGATCGATCTGTCAATCTCACCAGGGCCCGGCGGCGGCCCGGAATTTGGGCGTTGAAGATGCTAAGGGCGATACGATTATTTTTATTGACAGCGATTTGGTGGTAACAGAGCATTTTTTGCAAGCACACGCCGATGCTTTACTACAGGGTTACAAAGATACTGATGCTGTTTTTACTTACGGCAGTGTGATTAATACTTGCAATTTCGACAATCCTACTTCGGAACCTTACAAAATCACCGATTTTTCGGCGGCTTATTTTGCTACGGGAAATGTGGCGATCGCCCGCCACTGGCTGCTGGCTGCTGGACTTTTTGACAATCGCTTTCAACTGTACGGATGGGAAGATTTAGAGTTGGGAGTTAGGTTGAAAAAATTAGGTTTGAAACTCATTAAATGTCCGGCTGCTGTCGGCTATCACTGGCATCCACCTTTTAGTTTAGAGCAAATTCCGGGCATGATTGACCGCGAAATTCAGCGCGGGAGAATGGGAGTTTTGTTTTATCAAAAACACCCAAGTTGGGAAGTAAAGATGATGATTCAAATGACTTTTTTGCACCAAATTCTGTGGGGAGTTTTATCATTAGGTGGGTTGCTGAACGAGCGAACGATGACTCCTTTTTTGCAGTGGTTGATTGACCAAGGCAAGCCCCAGCTAGCTTTAGAAATTGCTCGGATTTTTCTGAATTGGTATAACGTGAAAGCCGTGTACGCCGCTTGCGGGGAATTGCAGGCAGAGACAAAGATACCATAAATCAGCCCGACAGCGCAAATAAAATATAAGATATTGTAGGAGTGTTTCAGGGCCCATTGGTGTCAACTTAAGCTCATAATTAGTAACAGCATACTGTTTGACAATTATGCCTACACTGCCCTAGCGCTGTTTAAGAAGGGGGATTTAGGGAACTCAAGACTTGGATACAAACCAGAAAAACAAAGAATTTTAGTTTTAAGTTGACACCCATGTTCCGGCCTGTTTTAATTAACCTTTCCAGTGAGGATATCTACTGAAAAAAACACAAGACAAAGCCACCCGATAAAGGGAGACTAAACCGGGTTATAGAAATTGTAAAAGTTTTACCTTTAATCAAAATTACTTGCTTAGCCTGTGATTTGAGGCATCTAGGCTGTTTTTTTACTCGGCTCCGATAATTTGAACCACCAACATTTTTAAATGAGCATTATTTTTGATATAATGACAGATAATTTAGGAGTGTGGTATAGAGCCAATAGTTGTGCTGGTTTATCTGAGAGCGTTAGCTACAAGCGGTTAATGACTTTAAAAATATTCCCACATATACAACTTGAATAGTTTGAGGGTCTGCTGTGAATACAACTGACAATAAAAATCCAAGACTAGAAACACTTAGACTTCAAAACACTGTTTTACAAGAAAATATTTTAATGGTGGACGACAATCCAGAAAGCTTGCGGCTTTTATCCCGGCTTTTGTCTAAGCGGGGATATAAAGTGCGGCCGACACGAGATGGCAAATTGGCTCTTAACTTTGCTCTGTCGAGTCCACCAGACTTGATTTTGCTGGACATCATGATGCCCGGTATGGATGGCTATCAAGTCTGCGAACAGCTAAAAGCTTGTCCGCAAACCAAAGATATTCCTGTAATTTTTATTAGCTCTTTAGATGAAGTTTTTGATAAAGTCAAAGCTTTTTCGCTGGGGGCGGTAGACTACATTACTAAACCGTTTGAAATAGAAGAAGTCGTGGCTCGCGTCGAAAATCAACTGCTGCTCAGTCGGCTTTCTAAGGAGCTTTTAGCAAAAAATGCGCTGCTAGAAGCAGAAATAGAAGAACGCAAGCGGATCGAAGCACAACTACGAGAAAGCCAGCACTGGCTGTCGGCAGTAATTAAAACGAATCCTAATCTATTGTACGTTTACGATTTGATAGAAGAGAGAAGTCTCTACGTCAACCGCGAAATTTATAGCGATATTGGCTACACGTTTGAAGAAATACAGCAGATGGCAGCCACATTTATTCCTAAGTTAATACACCCTGACGATATCCCTGCATTCTCAGAACAAAGAAAAAAAATTGAGACAGCAAAAGATGGCGAAAGCTTTGATTTTGAATACCGGATACAGCACAAGAATGGTGAATATCGGTGGTTTTGCAGCCGGGAGAGCGTGTTTGCCAGAACAGCGCAGGGCAAACCTTGGAAAATTCTGGGAACTGCTGCTGAAATTAGCGATCGCAAACAAGCAGAACTCGAACTTAAAACAGCTTTAGCTGCTTTGGAACGGCAAATTAAGCAAAGATTTCTGCTAGAAACAATTACTCTGGAAATTCGTTACAGCTTAAAGCAGGATCGAGTGTTTCAAACAGCGGCAGCCCAAATATGTCGAGTTTTCAATGCCGATAGTTGCTTGATTCACACCTACACAGAAAGTCCAATTTCCCGCCTTCCTTGTGTGGCTTACTACACAAAAATTGAATCAAAATCGCTTGCAAATTTAGAAATTCCCATCGATGGCAACGCTCACGTTCAGTTTGTATTGTCCCAAGATAAAGTTGTAGTTTGTGATGATGTTTTTTCGGAACCGCTACTAGAAAATGTCATAGGTTTGTGCGAGGAAATAGGTTTGAAGTCGATGATAGCCGTGCGGACTTCCTACCAGGGAAAACCTAACGGAATGATGTGCTTGCACCAGTATGCTCGCCGCCAATGGACGCAAGATGAGATCGGATTATTGAAAACTGTGGCGGCACAGATGGGAATTGCGATCGCTCAAGCAACTCTTCTCGAACAAGATAAACAACAGCGACTTAAACTTCAACAGAGCGAAGCTAGTCTAGCAGCAGCCCAGAAAATTGCCCATATCGGCAGTTGGGAATTTGATTTAGTCACCAATAAAATTACTTGGTCAGAAGAAGTATTCCGCATTTTTGGTCTTGACTCGAGTGCAACTGAACCGACATCTGCCAAACTTTTAAAGATGTGTCATCCCGACGACAGAGAATTATTTCAAGAAACAGTCAGCCTAACTATCTCACAAGGCATTTCCTACAAAAGAGAGTTTCGATTTTTGCATCCTAGCGGCCAAATTATATACGTGGAAGGAAGGGGAGAAGCTGTTTTTAGCGAAACCGGGGAAGTAATAAAACTATTGGGAACAGTGATGGATATTAGCGATCGCAAACAAGCCGAAGCAGCTTTGCAAATTAGCGAAGAACGTTTTTATCTGGCATTTGAAGGCAGTGCGATGGGATTGTGGGATTGGAATCTTGCCACGGGAGAAGCCTATTTTAATTCGCGGTGGAAAACGATGCTGGGATATGAAATAGAGGAGGTAGAAAATAGTTTCGGAGCATGGGAGCAACTGGTACATCCAGAAGATTTGGGTTCGGCTAAAGCAGCGATAAATGCTCACCTGGAAGGCAAAAACCCGACTTATGAAAAGGAATTTCGGATGCTGACAAAATCCGGGGAGTGGAAGTGGATTTTGGCTCAAGCTAAGGTGATGGAACGCGATGATTCGGGAAATCCTTTGCGGATGACGGGCACGCATACTGATATTAGCGATCGCAAAAAAGCCGAAGCAGCTTTGCAATTTAGCGAACAGCGAGAACGAGAAAAAGCTCAACAGTTAGAACAAACTCTGGAATCCTTAAAAAAAGCTCAATCCCAGCTCATTCAAGCCGAAAAAATGTCAAGTATCGGGCAAATGGTAGCGGGAGTTGCCCACGAAATTAATAACCCCGTCAGCTTCATCTATGGCAATATTATTCCCGCCGCACAGTACGCTGGCGATTTGGTAAAATTGCTCCATCTCTACCAGCAACACTATCCCGAACCAGTTCCCGAAATTGCGGAAGAATTGGCAGCAGTCGAAGTAGATTTTATCGCTGAGGATTTCCCAAAAATCTTGGCTTCAATGCAGCAAGGTGCTAACCGAATTAAGCAGATTGTGCTGTCTTTGCGAAACTTTTCGAGACTCGACGAAACAGAGCGCAAAGTAATCGATATTCATGAAGGGATAGAGAGCACTTTGGTGATTTTGCAGCACCGATTGCAGTCACAGCCAAAACGTCAGGAAATTCAACTTATTAAAAATTACGGGAAACTGCCCAAAGTCGAGTGTTATCCGGCTCAATTAAACCAGGTATTTATGAATTTGCTGGTGAATGCGATCGACGCTGTGCAAGAGTCATCAGCCAACTGTGCTGACAAAGTTAACCAAATTCGGATTGTTACTGAAATCAGCAGGGAAAATCAAGTGTGCGTGCGGATTGCTGACAGCGGGGGCGGTATCTGTCCAGAGGTGCAGTCAAGGATGTTTGACCCGTTTTTTACTACAAAGCCGATCGGCAGTGGCACTGGTTTGGGGTTGTCGATTAGTTACCAAATTGTTAAAGACACCCACGGCGGTAAGTTGGAGTGTCATTCAGAAGTTGGCCGGGGAACAGAATTTGCGATCGAACTGCCGATTTCGCAAAAGTTGAAAGTTCGGCAACGGATTATGTAGCGGATTTAACGGATGTCACGGAAGGATCTATTTTAGGGAGCGTTAGAACCTGATATTTTTTCTGATATTTCAAGCAAACTGTTTAGCTTTTAGTTTCATTTTATCTTAATCGTGATACAATTAAAACCTAATTTTTTCGCTGCTAGACGTTGCACTCTTTCTCTTGGGAATGAATTCAACAGTTGATTTCATACATACTATCTCAACTTGTGTCTGTAGCATCTACCACATTTTTACTGAATTATGACTGACTCAATTCGCTTCCTGATGTGTGCTCCTGACCACTACGATGTCGATTACGTGATTAACCCCTGGATGGAGGGCAACGTACATAAATCATCGCGCGATCGCGCTGTGGAACAGTGGGAAAAACTCTACCACGTCCTCAAAGACAACGCCGTTGTAGACCTCGTAGCGCCCGAAAAAGGCTGGCCGGATATGGTTTTCACCGCCAATGCAGGCTTGCTTTTAGGCAATACTTTCGTCCTCAGCCGTTTCTATCACAAGGAACGCCAAGGCGAAGAACCCTATTTCAAAGCATGGTTTGAAAGCAAAGGTTTCACCGTGCACGAACTGCCGAAGGACTTGCCGTTTGAGGGCGCAGGTGATGCTTTGCTCGATCGCGAAGGACGCTGGTTGTGGGCAGGATACGGCTTCCGTTCCGAACTCGACTCGCACCCGTTGCTAGCAAACTGGCTCAACATTGAAGTGCTGTCGCTGCGTTTAGTAGACGAACGTTTCTATCACTTAGACACCTGTTTTTGTCCGCTTACAGGCGGCTATTTGCTCTACTATCCAGCAGCATTTGACTCCTACTCGAACCGCCTAATTGAAATGCGAGTTGCGCCGGAAAAACGCATCGCCATTGAAGAAGCAGATGCCGCAAACTTTGCTTGCAATGCTGTCAATATTGACAAAGTTGTGGTAATGAACAAGGTCAGCGAAGACTTGAAAACGCGCATCACTCAAGCCGGCTTCAAGGTCATTGAAACGCCGATGAGCGAATTTCTGAAAGCGGGCGGCGCGTGCAAGTGTTTGACGCTGCGGGTGAATGAACCGGTGCAAGAAGATCGATCGGCAAACGTGATGGTAGAAAGCCGCACAATCCGCATGGACGGCCACTTGCTAGATGCGGGTTTAATCAGCCGCGCTTTAGACTTAATTATCGAAAATGGCGGCAGTTTCCAAGTGCTGAATTTCAATTTAGGAGAGCAGCGCCAAAGCACATCTTCTGCGGATGTCAAAGTTTCGGCACCTTCCCATGATGTGATGGAAGAAATCATGGGATTGCTGATTGATTTGGGCGCAGTGCCGCCACCGGAAGATATTTGCGACGCTATTTTAGAAGATGTAGTGCAGGATGGAGTCGGCCCGGATGACTTTTATGTGAGTACGATTTATCCGACGGAAGTACGGGTAAACGGTCAGTGGGTAAAAGCACGAAATCAGCGAATGGACGGTGCAGTTGCGATTACTGAAACCGCCGAAGGCCCGGTGGCTACGTGCAAATTATTGCGCGATTTGAAAGTAGGTGAAAAAGTCGTTGTTGATGTTGTCGGCATCCGCACTATCCGCAAAACAGAATCGCGGGAACAGCGCAATGCTCAAGAATTTAGCTTTATGTCTGGTAGCGTTTCTAGTGAGCGCCGCGTAGAATTGGTGGTGGAACAAGTCGCGTGGGAATTGCGCCAAATTCGCGATCGGGGTGGTAAAGTTGTAGTGACGGCGGGGCCTGTTGTCATCCACACGGGCGGCGGCGAACATTTAGCGCATTTGATTCGCGAAGGTTATGTGCAAGCGTTGTTGGGTGGAAATGCGATCGCGGTTCACGACATGGAACAATCGAGCATGGGAACTTCTTTGGGAGTTGACATGAAACGCGGCGTTGCTGTGCGCGGCGGACACCGACACCACTTGAAAATGATTAACACAGTGCGCCGTTATGGCAGTATTGCTAAAGTCGTTGAAGCAGGCTTGATTACTAGCGGTGTGATGTACGAGTGCGTGAAGCACAATATACCGTTTTCGCTGGCTGGTTCGATCCGCGATGATGGGCCGCTTCCTGACACGCAAATGGATATGGTTAAGGCTCAAGAAGAGTATACTGAGCTGTTACGGGGCGCGGATATGGTGTTAATGCTGTCGTCTATGCTGCACTCGATCGGTGTGGGAAATATGACTCCGGCTGGTGTGAAGATGGTCTGTGTGGACATTAATCCGGCTGTGGTGACTAAATTGAGCGATCGGGGGTCGATCGAATCTACTGGTGTTGTGACTGATGTGGGATTGTTCCTGAGTTTGTTGGTGAATCAATTGGATAAGTTGACTAGCCGCCATCATGTAGCTCAATCTGTGTAGATTCGGCGAGTAGGGTGTGTTTTGAAACCCGGAGATCCCCCCTAGCCCCCCTTAATAAGGGGGGGACTGGAAGCACTCAAAGTCCCCCTTTTTAAGGGGGATTTAGGGGGATCTAGACTAGGCTATAATATCAAATCAGGTAGCATCGGAATTATTAGCCGAAATTAGTCCAAGGCAGTGCCGTGTCCCTACAATATTATTTTGGGTAGGGACACGGCACTGCCGTCTCCTCTATATCATTCCTAATTTAGAGTACGAAATTCCTAGAAATATTGAGGTCAAAAGCAATGGTACAGGAATTAATAGACCTGAGAAATTGTATTTTAGAGGGCAGGAATGAAGATGCTCTCTTCATTGTCGATGAATTAGAGGGCATGAGCAAACAAGCAACTCTGCGGAATATCGGGTCTTTTTTACTAATTCTGCTAAGCCACTTAATTAAAAACCAAGTAGAACAGCGTTTAACAAATTCTTGGGCCGCTTCTATTGCTAATTCGGTTGGAGGTATTAAAAAGCTAAATCTCAAAGATAATAAAACATCTTACTATATCAATGCCGATGAGTGGGAGCTTTTCATAGAAGATGAACTAGAAGCCGCAATTCGTGAGGCTAGTAGGGAAGTGTTGGAAGGAAGGTTAAGCCGCGCTCAACTTGCTAAGAGGGTGGACAGAGAGCAAATGGTTGCGATCGCAAATCAGCTACTGTCCCTGACATACACTTATGCTAGAGGAGAATTCGAGGATGCGATCGATGAATATTTGTCGCAGTTGCCTGTCCAGCAAAAAATAGGCGGTAGTTTCTAGATCGCAGTGCAGGTAAGAGGAATTTAGGCTCAGTAGGATAATTCAAGAACTTAATACCCTCCTACGATTATTACGATTATATAGCATTCCTAAAATAACCGATGCTATTAACTCTACTGCAAAAAATACAATTACTTTCCAGTTTAAGCTTAGCTGCAAGGCTCCATTATTGCCTACATATAAAGCTAACCCAATACATACATTAAACCAAGCATGACTTAATACACAGATAAATATGTTGTTTGTGTATTTATAAAGAGTTGTAAAGCTGGAAGTTAAAATGATTCCTGAGAATAAATATACTCCGAAAGGAAATTCATTTTGGACTGTTCCTTTGATCAGCCATAATGGTAAATGCCATACGCTCCATATAACACCGACAGTAAGGATAGAAGGAAGATAGCCAAACATCTTTTCTAATCTAGGTTGCAGAATTCCACGCCAACCCAATTCCTCTAATCCACCGAAAATTATTGTAAAAGGCAAATTGATCATCATAGAAAGAATAAGGCGAATCGTTATGGACTTACTAACTTCAAAGCCAATCCAAATCATCAATAACCGCCACACTGTATACAATCCAAATATCAGCCACACTTTTATATCTATTTTGTTACCGAAGATGAACTCAACAAAAGATGCTTTACTAAAATCTTTGTTGAACTGTCGATAAATAAGATAGGAACTAATGGCTGGCCCTAAACCACCGATTGTGTATGGTATCCAAAATAGAGGTTCAGCATACCAAAGTGTATTAAAATATCTATTCCCGATGATAATAATTGACCAACAAAACCATGTTATGGAAAATGTGTAAAGCAGAAAAAGCCCGATTGGTGGTAGCGATCGCTTTTCTAGTTTCATATTTCCTCTAAATTAGTATATTATCGCAACTTTTTACTCAAAGTTTATGCGATCGCATCAACAATCATCTTCTCAAGTTTGCACTTAGGCAATCGCGATCTCACCCAACCACAAATACTCTCAAATGATTTGATGTGTTTTAGAGCGCGATCGCTAATAATTTCTCCGAACTCAACAACGAAGTCAACTATTTTTGCTTGCTTAATCTCTGCTGAAAATAATGCAGGCGGAGTCCTAGTTGAGCAGAGGGTTAGGCAGTCGTGAAGAAGGCTTGGTGATGTGTGACAAGCCCAGTCGGGATGTCTTCAGTAAACGGAAGACACATAAAATATTCAGGTGGTACTTCGTGAACATATAGAGAATTGAAATGTTCAAATCCAAAACGCGTGTAGTAGTTGGGATCGCCGACGAGCAGGCAACCGTTTGCCTTGAGTGCGCGAATGCCTTGTAGTCCAGCGTTGATTAGTGAGGAGCCAATGCCTTTCTTCTGGTGGGAAGGAAGGACAGCAACAGGACCGAGAGTGAACCATCTGTGATTTTGGTCATTGATAAGGGCTGGGGAGAAGGCAATGTGACCCACTACTTGACCATCTAATTCAGCGACGAGCGATAAGGTAAGCGCTCCAGAACTTCTCAAAGCTCGGACGATGAGGTGTTCTGTCTGGTGGCTGTATGGGTGATTAAGAAAGGCTACGATGTTGATTTGATCGATTGCAGGGATGTCAGCTTTGGTTTCGGGTCTGATGATCATAGGGATTCCAATGGGAGCTGCCTAACGGCTGAATTGAGCGGCAGAAATAACTTTAGCTCTTAACCAAAATATTACAACTTTGTCCGCTCTAATGATTTGTTATGCCTCGATCGCTTCTCAATTCTTAACTTTTGCGATCGCCTCAACAATCA
>JARCMA010000254.1 GCA_030248405.1 Microcoleus sp. MP8IB2.171 | reverse complement strand
GTGGGGGAGGGGAAAATCGGGGGAAGGAGAGAATCTCGTCTTCTTTCTGACTTCTTCGATCTAAGTGAGATGTTGCACCATTTTCAAGAACAGGCAAGATGCCTGTTCCACAAAGAGTGAATTGGATTGTGGGGTGGGAATCTTGCCCGCCCATAAAAGACTTATTGACAATTGTGTCAGATGTGACTTCTAAAATCGTCAAAGCTTTAACTAAATTGTCAATATCTGATTGTGTATTTCCCAAACTGATAATAAATGTTAGATGTTGCGGCATTGGTAATTCTGCGGTGACGGCGAGTTGAGAGTGCAGAATATCATCGGCTGTAAATCCTGTGATTCCTAAATCTGAGACTTTTACTGTTAGCCTGGTTCTGTCTAATGCTGCAAAACCCGGTGTATTTAACGGTTCTAAAACTGATAAGCCGGGAATTTGACTGATGCGCGATCGCGCTTTTTCTGCTAGCTGTAAAGTTTGGGCCATTAATTCTTTGCCGTGGAGTGCGATTTGTTGGCGGGCTGCGTCTAGGGATGCTAATAGTATGTAGCTGGGACTGGTGGATTGTACTAGCTGCAATGCTTTATTTATTTTTTGGATATCTATGCGATCGCCCTTGACGTGCAGCATCGATGCTTGTGTCATTGCACCGAGGGTTTTGTGGATTGATTGTACTGTTAAATCGGCGCCGGCTGATAGTGCCGATTCTGGCAAGTTTGGATGAAAGTTAAAGTGCGCGCCGTGGGCTTCGTCTACTAATAACGGTATGTTGTATTGATGGGTAATTTGGGCGATCGCCCGCAAATCCCCGCAGACGCCGTGATAGGTTGGGTAAACTATCATTACTGCTTTAGCGTCGGGATGTTGTTTTAGGGCTACTGCTGCGGCTTCTGGGGTGATGCTGTTGGCAATATCCCAATCCGGGTTGTACTCTGGATTGACAAAAATCGGAATTGCACCGGATAAAATTAAACCAGAAATCGCCGAAGAGTGGATATTTCGAGGCAAGATAATTTTATCGCCAGGGCCGCAAGTCGCTAAGATGGCGGCGATAATTCCGCAAGTCGAACCGTTGGCCAAAAACCGAGTTGATTGGGCTCCAAATGCTGCGGCGGCTAAGTCTTGAGCTTCGGCAATTGCACCTTCTGGGTTAAAGAGATTGTCTAACTCCGGCAATTCCGGCAAATCCGATCGAAATACTGCTGCACCGAATAAGTCAACTAGCGGTTGAGAGATTCCTTGTCCTCTTTTGTGTCCGGGGGCGTAGAATGGGGCGTGCGGATGATTTGTGCGATCGCGCAAGGCATCTAATAGAGGCGTTTGTTGTTGAGAGTTTGCTGGTGACACGCTTAATCTTAATTTGAATATTTGGAATTATAGCAACCGCCGAGGTTTCACTGGACTTTATTAATTGCTGAAACCTTTGCTGGAAATTCCCCGATCACATCGACTACTTCCTTTTTCCTTGCAATCGCCCACAAGCAACACCGTCTCAATTTCAAACTTCTCTAAAATGACTGAATCTCGACTGCTTAAGTATGAAACCCAAACAGTTGAAAATCCTGGCTACTGCTTTACTTATGGTTTATCTAGGGGCTGTGGTTTCAGTTACAGCACAAAATCCTAGCACAGTCTGCGGCTATTTTTTAGCCAAGACCGGCTTTCGAGTCAATACAACCTGTTCGATAATATCGGCTGCTTTCTTCACTCCGCCCGATCGCGCGATTGTGTCTTGGAGGGCGATCGCCCTTTGTTTATACGAGTCTTGGGTTAAGACTGTCTCAATTGCCGATCGGACTTGAGAAACGCTCAATTCCTTCAAATAAACCACTTCGCCAACACCCGTATAAGCAATCCGCGCAGCCACTCCCGGCTGGTCATTTGCCACAGGAATTGCTGCCATTGGTACTCCTTTAGTCAAAGATTCCACAGTTGTATTCATCCCGGCGTGAGTAATCGTGAGAGTCGCTTTTTGCAGCAGTTCTAATTGCGGTGCATAGCTAACAACGATCGGATTTCCCGGCAAGGATTCGGGACTCGCACCTGCGCCGAGAGAAATTACCAATTGGGCGTCTAAGTTTTCACAAGCGGAGGCGATCGTTTGAAAAACTTCTAGTAATCAATTTTGACTGGTTTGTGTTGGGCGTTGGGGCGATCGCTCTTTAACAACTCACATCTACTGCTGAGAATTGCCGATACCATCGCAGAGGTGGCGATCGCTATTTTTTTTATCAAGGGTTGCTAGATATTTACGCGCTCTTTCACAACCCCGTTGTAGCAATTCATCTAATCCTCCTAGCTGCCACAACTGAACTTTACCATCCTCACCAACAACAGCCAATTTGCTCCCATCAGCACTAAAACTGACGCTTTTTATCCTGTCTTTATATCCTTGAAATTTCATCAACTGCCTACCCTGCAAGTCCCAGAGGGCTACATCGCTTCCTAAAGCAGTAGCAAATAAGCTCCCATCGGCATTAAAATTGATACTGCTACGTCCAAAGATATCGTCTAGTTTTTTTGTATTTAAAATAGTTGATCTGCCCGAACTCTCCCACAAAACAATATCACCATCACCATGTGTATAAATTATTTTTAATCTACCATCAGATTGAAAATAAATGCTACCGACAGTCGGCTCGTTAAATGGCACTGTAAACTCGCCTAATTTCTGACCATTAAAACTCCACAAGTGAACTATTGTGTCCTTAATTGTGTCCTTATTGAATTCATCAATTTTGATAGTAGCAATACTCTGACCATTCTGTGCCCAACCGATAATCTTTACTGGATTACTTGGATAAGGTTTAAATTCCTTCAAACTGTTGCCGTGCAAGTCCCAAAACCGAACAAAGCCGTCTTCTCCTCCAGTAGCTAACTGCTTGCCATTAGGACTAAAGCTTAAGCTGGCAATCTTGCCTGAAACTTTAGGAAATTCCTGTAACTGGTTGCCCACTAAATCCCACAAGCGAACAGTTCCTTGGGTATCTGTGGCTATGGTAGCAATTGTTTGACCATTTGGGTTAAAACTGATACTTTCAATTCCCTCTAAAGAGAATTTAGGTTCAGTTTTGGGATAGGGCAGATCGACATCCCATAAGCGCAGAATGCCATCATCGCCTTGAGTAATGAATTGCTTGCCGTCCGGGCTAAACATCATATTTTCTACCGCGCCTTGAGGCAAATTGAATTCACTTAAAATATCAGCGAAAAAGACAGCATCTGAACCTAATTTATACAAATTAACGGCATTACGTTTGGCAGCTAATAATAGCTTTCCATCGGCGCTAAATCTCGATTTATCGACTTTATTTAGACTTTGCTCCTCCGCTTTTACCCATTGCTTATTATTCAAATCCCAACTCCACATTTCGCTGCCATAAAAATCTGCTCCATTTACAAAAGTTACTTGTTCGCCATTAGCACTAAAATTAACATTATGAATACTATCAGGAATGTCAGCAGTTGGTAAAATACGGCTCACTTGTCCAGATGGCCAGTTAATCACTTCGACATACGGACTCTTATTTGTGTCATTCAACGTAGCTATTAATAGATGGTCATTAGACTTAAAACTCATGCTAATAAGGTAATCGTATGATAATAGATATGGCTTCTTATGTTCTAAATTCCACCACAAATAACCGAACTTACCAGAAGAATTTCCCCTATCAACTTCAATAGCCAATCGCTTACCATCATGGCTAAAACTAATGTTTGCGGATCGACGCTGATGCTCAAGTGATTTTGAGCCTTGAAGTCCCAGTAATTCGTAGTCAAACTGCTTGCTTCCCAAGTTCCACAACCGGACAGTTCTATCTTTACCTGTTTGATTTTGGCTTAAGATAGCCAGTATTTTACCATTAGGGCTAAACTTTGCCACTACAATTAAATCTTGTCTTGGTAAGGGATTGCACGCTTTAGTCTGTGAATCCCATACGCAAATATCATTTTCATCTTTTTGAATAGCTACGAATATTTGACCATCCTGGCTAAAAAATATGTCTAGTACCTTACCTTGAGGTAGTTGCCAGCGATTGAGTTCTCTGACTTGATAAACAGCTTTTATTAAGGTTGTTATAACTGGGTCTTCTGGGTTTGAGGTGTAAACTGTATAATGTATGAACTTTCTGCTAGAGGCTAAGCTCATGGATTTTCATCTTGACGGATTACTCAATTTGCC
>JARCMA010000253.1 GCA_030248405.1 Microcoleus sp. MP8IB2.171 | reverse complement strand
GTAGGAATTCCCAGAGTGCGAGCTAGGTCGTTAGCCGTTCCCATCGGCAAAATACCCAAGGGCAATTTAGTGTCCATCAAACCTTCTATGGCGGCGTTGAGAGTGCCGTCGCCACCGCCGATTATTACTAATTCGACTCGATTTTGGTAGCGCCGAATTGTGTCGGAAAGTTCGCGGGCGCGGTCTGTAGATTCTACCATTAAGTCAAAACCCAGTGATTGCAATTTTACAGTGGCTTGAGATAATAGCTTTTGCCCTTTTCGGGAGTGCTGGTTTACTAAAAGTAGAGCTTTCTTCATTTGTTAATTTTTAATTAGGAATATTGCGTATTTTAAATTACAAAAAGTATAGCTTGATGCCTTAACTGCATTAAATTAATGCTTTACTTCCATTTTACCAGTTATGATGGATTGACAAAAATGTTAAAAAATGGATCATTGTAGCAAAAGATTCGTAAAAAGTAGCTCCCTCCCGCTCTGACCTAGCAGCAAAAAACCTCGCTTCTCGATCGAACTTAATTTAAAATCATGTATAATATTTTACAAAAAGCGCAAGTCGCTGCCGATCGCCAAAACTGGCCTGGGTTAGTCGAATGCTTGCAGCAAGTGACAGCCAAGGGTGGCAAGCCACAGGAACAACACATTTTAGAGCAAGCTGTCAGTTTAGCAATAGAAGCCTTAGAATGGGGCGATTTTCAAGACCGCTGGGAAATTGCTAAAGTATTGCCCAATCTGGGAAATGGCGCGATCGCACCTTTAATTGCCGTGCTCGAAGACGAAGACGCAGACACCGAGCCCCGGTGGTTCGCCGCCCGCATCCTCGGAAAGTTCGATCGTCCGGAAGTGATTCAAGCTTTAGTAGAATTGGTCAAAAATTCCGACGAAGAATTGAGCCAAATCGCCACCGAAACTCTAGGGAATTTGGGCCGCACAGCAATAGAATCCCTAGCAACTCTTTTGCAACAAGAAGACTCGCGACAGTTTGCAACAGCAGCACTCGCCCAAATTCGGCGCACCGAAACCATCGCACCGCTGTTGAGCGTAGTCGCCGACTCTCAAGTTGCTGTGCGGGCCGCCGCAATCGAGGCCCTGAGCAGCTTTCATGACTCCCGCATCCCGCCGGTACTGGTAGCAGCGCTCAAAGATCCGGCGACAGCAGTCAGAAAAGAAGCCGTGCGAGCTCTCGGCGCGCGCGCCTATTTAGATGCAGAATTAGATTTAGTTAACTTGCTCAAACCTTTACTTTCGGACATCCGATTAGAAGTTTGTCAGCAAGCGGCGATCGCGATCGGGCGAGTGAAAACCGATGCTGCAGCGGCTGCTTTATTTGAATTGCTGCGATCGCCAATAACTCCGGTTGAATTGCAAATCGAAACTGTGCGCGCCCTAAGCTGGAGCGAAACCCCAGCCGCTTTAGAATATTTGCAGCAAACCTTAATTGCCGAATTTAATAACACAAACTCTCCTGTTTGTCAAGAGATTGTCACTGTTTTAGGGCGAGTAGAAAAGCCGGAATTAAAAGCTGTTGCTGCTGAAATTATGATTGATTTGTTGAAAACCGGTCATCCGGCCGTGCAGGAGGCAGTTAGCAAAAAATCTTTAGCTTTAGGTTTAGGAAAATTAGGAGATATGAGAGGGCTAGATGCTCTGATTTCAATGTTGGGCGACGCAGACAGCAGCGTCAGGCTACACTGCATGGCAGCGCTCAAACAGCTAGGTGCTGCCGAGGCTAGGCAGAAATTAGAAAGCTTAGTTAAGCAAGACAATCTCGAACCGAGATTGAAACAAGGAATTGCGATCGCATTGCAAGAATGGCAAGAGAATTAAGAAAAGCAGAATTAAGAAAAGACGGTGAATGGAATTCGCGCCTACACAAACGATGTCCGCCTCCGCGGACTAAGAGAGGATAACGTAATTTCAACCGGACACTCTTCAACCCGCGGAGGCGGGTTTTGTATGTGTAGACGCGGTTTCAACCGCCGTCTGATCTTTATCAGGGAATTGCGATCGCATTGCAAGAATGGCAAGAGAATTAAGAAAAGCAGAATTAAGAAAAGACGGCGAATGGAATTCGCGACTACACAAACGATGCAAGAATGGCAGGAGAATTAAGAAAAGACGGCGAATGGAATTCGCGCCTACACAAACGATGTCCGAGCTCAGAGGGACTCAAGAAAATAACGTAATTTCAACCGGACACTCTTCAACCCGCGGAGGCGGGTTTTGTATGTGTAGACGCGGTTTCAACCGCCGTCTGATCTACGTTTATATAAAATTTACCTCGTTTATGTCAACTTTACCTCTGCTCAATTGGCAGCCGCACTCCGAAAGTCGAGCCGAGTCCTTCCCCAGGACTTTCGGCCCAGACAGTGCCGCCGTGGAGTTCCACGAGATGGCGGACGATCGCCAATCCCAGTCCCAGCCCGCCGTAATTGCGCGTAGAAGTGCTGTCAGCTTGGCGGAAGCGATCGAACACCAACGGCAAAAACTCCTTGCTAATGCCAATTCCCGTATCGCTGACAACGATCGAAACAGAGTGAACCGGAGACAGCCCAGACAAGATGGCGCCACCCGCTGCTCCCGGTTCCCCATCCTCCGAGAGCCTTATTTCCACGCGACCCGACGGCGGCGTAAACTTAATAGCATTCGAGAGCAAATTAGACACCACCTGCTGCAAACGAGTAGCATCGCCCCTCACCAAGCTCACCCCTTCGCCACAAAAACTCACCAATTCAATTCCCCGAGCTTCAGCATCAGGGCTCAGCGCCTTCACTGCCGTTTCTACAATCCGCACCAAATCCACCGGGAACACCTTCAAACACACTTTGCCGCTCACAATCCGGGAAACGTCGAGCAAATCCTCAATCATCTGAGTCTGCAACCGCGCGTTTCGCTCAATAGTCTCCAAACCCACAGCCGTTTTTTCGGCACTCATCTGGCGCTGTCGCAGCATCTGGGCCCAGCCCAAAATCGCGTTCAGAGGCGTCCGCAACTCGTGAGAAAGCGTTCCCAAAAACTCGTCTTTAATCCGATTGGCCTCCGCTGCTTCCCGGTAAAGCCGCGCATTGTCGATCGCCACCGCCGCATCCCGCGCCAAATCCTGCAGCAAAACCAAATCGCCCTCCCCGCAGCGGCGGCCGGACTCCCCGCACAGCAGCGAAATCGCTCCCAGCGTCCGCCCGCGAGCCATCAGCGGCACGCAGATTGCCGATAGCACCTGGGATCGCAGCACCAACTGCAGTTCCCTGTCCGGCACAACCGCCTCGATCACCCATTCCGGTATTTCTGCGTAAAGCTTCGACTCCCCAGTCCGCAGCACCTTTGCTACTCCGTGCCGTCCCTGGGGGTCTAGCGGCAAGCGCCGGTCGATTTGCCACAGCATAGCGACTTTGCTCGGATCGGAGTGAGCAACTGCTTGCAAGCGGATCGAGCCGTCGGGCTCGACCAAATGCACGCAGCACCAATCCCCCAGCGCCGGTACTGTTAAATCTGCCAAACCTTGCAGCGCCTCCTCGTAATCCAGGGAAGCTGACGACAGCAAAGCCAAAGCTTGAGCGCGAAAATAGGCTGTTTGGGCCGATCGCTGGCGATCGTCAATATCGGTACAAGTCCCGAACCATTTGAGAATTTTCCCCTCAGCGTCCCGCACGGGCAATGCCCTGCCCAGATGCCAGCGGTAAGCCCCGTCAGATGCCCGTTTAAAGCGGTATTCCACCTCGTAAGTTCCCCCCGTCTGTACCGAGGTCTTCCAGCTTTCTACGCAATTTTCCACGTCATCTGGATGCATGGCTAGCTGCCACCCCCAGCCTTGAGTTTCCTCCAGCGTCAAGCCAGTATATTCAAACCAGCGCTGGTTGTAGTAGTCGAACCAGCCGTCGGCTGAAGCAGTCCAAACTATTTGCGGGATGGCTTCAGCGAGGGCGCGGTAAAGCTGTTCGCTGGCTTCGGCTTGGCGACGGGCGGCCTGTTCCCGCGCCAATGCCCAATTCCGCTGTTCTTCGGCCTCTTTGCGAGCGGTGATGTCGCTAATCACGCCGATCCATTTGCAGGGATTACCTTGTTTGTCAAGCACTGCTTTGCCCCGATCGATCCAGTGGAGCAAGCCGCCCCGCTGGCACTGAACGCGGTATTCCTGAAAAAATGGGGCGGTAGAACTGTCTGGCGCACTCAAATACCGATCGACCGCGGCCAAAACTCGATCGCGGTCGATCGGATGCAAGATACTATTCCAAGCTGCTCTTGTCCTCGGAAATCCGCCTTTTTCGTACTCCAAATGTTCGTCTACGTGACCGAACCACAGCACGATCCCGGTTTCGATATTCCATTCATAAATCAAATCGCTGGCACTTTCTGCCGCAATCCGAAACCGCTCTTCAGACTGTCGCAGCACTTCCAGAAATTTAAAGCGTTCCGTCACGTCCAAAACCAGAGACAGCACCGATATCAACTGTCCCGAATCGCTGTAAAAAGCCGAATTGTACCACTCGCAGTGTACCAACGAACCCCACTTATTATAATTGCTGTTGCGAACTACATTGCAGCGATTTTCTGGTTGTTTTAAACTATAAATTGCCGATTCTACCTCTGAAAAATCGCCCTTAGAAATAAAGTTCCATTCGCTAAAATGCTTGCCTAAAACTTCTATTTTTTCCCAACCAAAAATCTTTTGTGCTGCCGGCGACCACCCGCTGAGACGAAAGTTTTCATCCCACTCAATCACCGCTAGGGGCGTATTTTCAAAATGAGAAGTTAGTTTTTGCAGCGCCTCGCGCAGGGATGCTTCTACTTGCTTGCGCTTAGTAATATCGCCAAAAGAAATAGCAATGCCGTCGCCCAATTTAACTGTCATAATCCGAAACCAGCCGACAATGCCTTCGCTGTTGTAATAAATCTCGGTTTCTAGGGGAATTCCTGTTTCTAGAACTTCGACGTAACGGTCGAACAAATTGTTATCTTTATGGCCGGGCAGCACTTGCAGCAATCGCTTGCCGATTAATTCGCCCGGGGTACTCTGCTGAATTTTTGCCGCTGCGGGATTGACGTATTCCCATTCAAAATCCACAATTGTGGATTCGTCGCGGATGCTGCGGAACACGTTAAAACCGTCTAGAGATAATTCCTGAAAAACGCGGAAGCGTTCTTCGCTTTCTTGCAGCTTGTCTACAGTGTCAAGCAGGAGATCCTCGACTCGCTCGCGCTGTGTTATTTCTGCAAGCAATTGCTGGTTAATTTGCTGGAGTTCGGTTGTGAGGGAGGGGATGGAATTTGTAATAGTAGAGTCGGCTTGCAGTCGATCGACCTTTTCACTTCCCTGCGCCGTATTTGCTGCTAAAGAGGCCGCCCCAGCCAAAGCCAACACTTGAGGAACCCAGGGTATCAGGGACGCTACAGCCCACAAAGAGATGATAGCGGTCAAGGCGGCGATCAAACTTGACAGCCCGTAGCTGGGATGCACCAGCATCCAAACTTGCATCAAGTGAGTTGTCCCGCCGCAGAAAAACCAGGCTCCCAATAGGAGAAACCCCTTGCTCAAAGGCACGTTCCGCTGCTTCCGGGCATAGTATGTCAGAAGTGCTGGAATTGAATAATAAGCCAAGGCAATTAACACATCGCTGACCGCGTGCAGTCCCATCAACTGGGGTTGCCACTGGCAACAGCCATCTGGCGGAATAAAATTGTGGTTAAATGACATAATCTTAATAAATGGCAGCATTTCGGCTTTCCTGTGCGATCGATCCTACTTGCACTTGTGTTGCTGACCCGCTAATTTCTAGTTTATACACAAAAAAACATAAAACAAAAGTGACTTTAGTCCGGGGAGGAAAGTTCACAGCAGGCTTTAACCTGCCTGAAATATTCGTACATTTATTGAGAGGTTTAGGGAGAGTGAGGTACTATAATTCCCAAGGAGGTACGAAATTCAATGCTATTTTTTGAATTCACAACTTACGGAAAAACAGAGCAATTGAGCGCACTTGATGAAGGGATTACTAGAGTGCCGTTAATTGAAACGGTTTAGCTAGAAGCTGGCAATCTTCGATAAATTCATCTTTATTGAATCTATTTTTTGATAAGTTTGCAGATTCAGAAATCCCTTCAACATAGGAGAATCGACCTCTACTTGGAGGCTCAGAAATCCTGCCGGAGCAGATTGATGCTTGGAGCGTAGCATCCCCGCCTCTCGCCCCGGAATCAAAACTAATCTGTACCTGTATCAAAGTCTACTAAATTCTGCTACTAAATCGGTTAATGTCACAGATTATCTTCCAGTAAAATTTCTGAAACCATCTCGAATTAAACCTCCATGCGCTTAGAGCAGCTTCAAGCATTTCTTTCAGTTGCTGAAACTGGTAGCTTTCAGCAAGCGGCCCGGAAGTGTGGCGTTACCCAATCGACTATTAGCCGTCAAGTGCAGGGACTTGAAGCGGAAGTGGGTTTGTCGCTGTTTCACCGCACGGCCCACGCGAAACTGACTGTGGGAGGGGAATGCCTGCTACCTCACGCTCGCAAAATCTGTCAGACTTGGCGAAATGCTGCTGAAGAGTTGGGAGATTTACGGGCAGGAAAGCAGCCGGAACTGTGCGTGGCTGCGATTCACTCGGTTTGCGCTGCTTATTTGCCGCCTGTGCTGCAAAAGTTTTGCCACGACTATCCTAACGTGCAGTTGCGGGTGACTTCCCTGGGGAGCGATCGAGCCCTGAAAGTCCTCAAAGACGGTTTGGTGGACATAGCGGTGGTGATGAACAACCGCTATTTTACTCAAGCCCCGGAAATGTTGGTTGAGGTGCTCTACAATGAGCCGATCGAGGTGTTGATGGCGGCGGGTCATCCCCTGGCCCAGTACGATCGAGTACCTTGGCCGGAATTGATTTGTTACCCGCAAGTGGTGTTTAAGGACGGGTACGGAATGCAGCGGATGGTGCAAGAACAATTTGGACGCATGGGTGCTAAACTTCATGCTGTTTTGGAACTCAACACTCTTGATGCTTTTCGGGGTGTGGTGCGACAGGGAGAATTGATTGCTTTGCTGCCGCATTCAGCTTTGGTGGACGCGAAGGGCGATCGCACTTTAACAATTCGGTCGATCGCCCAAGATCGGTCAAATTCCAAGGTTTCGGCGATCGGTCAATCGGTAGCCGATCCGACTTGGACTCGCGAAGTAGTGTTGGTGACAACACACGATCGAATGCAAATTCCGCCGATCGCCCATTTCTGGAATCTGGTACGTGAATTTGTGCCGCCATTTGATGTAATCAAGCTAGAAAAATCAGGCAGTTAATTCGATAATTTTGAATTGAATTTTGGGAATTTTAAATTTAAAACGATTCAAATATTACCAATTACTAACTACCAATTATTAACTACCAATTACTAACTTCAAAAGTTATGAGTGACGCATTTAGAGAATTGCTGCGAAAAATTGGCAGCGGAGTACACACAGGAGAAAACTTAACTCGCTCCGAAGCAGCAGCAGCCACGCGGATGATGCTGCTGGGAGAAGCAACACCAGCTCAAATCGGAGCTTTTATGATTGCCCACCGCATTAAACGGCCCACCGGCGAAGAATTAGCCGGAATGCTCGATGCTTATGAAGAATTGGGGCCTATGCTTGCTCCCCCAAACCGAGAAAAAGGGTTTGCCGTTTCGACGGTCGCCGTGTTTGGTGTTGCTTACGACGGGCGATCGCGCACCGCTCCAATTAGCCCCATCACCGCCCTAATTTTAGCCACAGCAGGCGTGCCAAGCCTCATGCACGGGGGCGATGTCATGCCAACCAAAGAAGGCATTCCCCTGATTGAAATTTGGCGCGGTTTAGGAGTAGACTGGACAAAACTTAGTTTAGAAAAAGTCCAGCAAGTTTTTGACAGTACCGGTTTAGGTTTTGTTTACCTTCCCAAGCATTTTCCTCAAGCCACCGCTTTAGTTCCCTACCGCCGCGAAATCGGCAAAAGGCCGCCTTTTTCGACAATGGAGTTGATGTGGTGTCCCTGCGCCGGCGATGTTAACGTCATCTCCGGCTACGTCCACCCGCCTACAGAAGGTATGTTTCAAACAGCCTTTGAGTTGCGGGGAGTCAAAAATTATACCACAATCAAAGGATTGGAGGGCAGTTGCGACTTGCCGCGCGATCGTACTGCCATTATCGGAATTTCTAAGCCAGATGCTGAGTTCGAGCGAGTGCTTTTGGCCCACGGAGATTACGGTTTTAGCCGCACAAATCCTGCCTTTGAATCAGCATCTGAGTTATGCAAACAAATGCAGGAAGTTTTGCTAGGAAAACCCTCGGAATTGATGCAGTCTGCTATCTGGAACGGCGGATTTTATCTGTGGCGCAGCGGAGTTTGTTTGGATATGAACTCGGGTTTAATTGAGGCAGGAACTTTATTGAGTAGCGGTCAAGTCGTGCAAAAACTTGAGGAAGTTAGCCAAGCCGTTAGTGTTTTGACTTGAGGATAACTAATCAGGTGTGGTGCCTATCGTCTACTCTAAATAGGGCTTGCTGAATAATCGAGCGCATATTGCATCGCGAAAGGTTTCGAGCGCGCGATCGAGAATAAAGTGCAAGATAAACAGGTAAAATAGATCAAAACCCGTGCATCACCCAGTGCGAACTTGTACATAAAAGCTGAGCTTGCTCCTGCCTC
>JARCMA010000252.1 GCA_030248405.1 Microcoleus sp. MP8IB2.171 | reverse complement strand
TTTACCCAAAAAAGCTTGAATAAAACTTATCTCATCAAGGCGAGCGCGAATTCACTCATCTTTCTAAATGCTGTTTTCTGACTTTTTCAGCAAGCCCTACTTATACGCATACATTGGGCTGGTGGCGACAAACTCCATCCTTACCACCGCCTGAAGATGGCCACCTGACTCAGTGGCCGAAACTCCCTTTAAAAGGGGAGTAGCGGATTGAGTCCAAATCATCCGTCAATTGAAAAAGCTGCAATTTAGGGCTTTCTAAATGAAGCAAGCTCATTGAGGCTTTTCGGACTTCATAAGCTCGATTGCAGCCTGATCAATTGTTAATGTCTCGCGCACTTTGAAGCTTTAAGAGTGAATTAGGCTTTTGTGGCCTTTGGGTGATTCATAAGCTGTTGCTGCGAGATTTGGAAAAATTCACCTACAAAAATTAAATGGTACAAATTATCGGGCTAGATATCAGCAAAGCCTCAGTTTCATGCTGCTTGATATCGGAAAAAATAGTAGAATCACGAGAATTTTACTACCGCTACAATTTCCCAAAATTTACCGCTACGGTCGCCGGAATTTCTGGATTGCTCGATCTAATTGGCGGTGATTTGACTAACACCATCGCCATAATGGAACCGACTGGGGTAAATTATTCTCAACTGTGGGGAACCCAACTTGCACGGGCGGGCGTGGAAGTTCGCCTTGTCGGGCATAAAGAGCTTCGCTCGTTCCGGGAGCATCACCTTGGACTTCCGGACAAGGACGATGATGCCGATGCTCTGGCGCTGGCAATTTACGGCTGGGATTACGTCGATAGCCCTCGCAGATTTGTGCAATTGCGATCGCACACAATTGTAAGAATCCGTCAGTTGGTGTTGCGTTTGGCTCATCTCAACCGCGTACAAAGTCCGATTATCAATCGGGCCCGTCAGGATTTGGCTTGGCAATTTCCAGAGGTTGCGCTTGTGCGATCGCTCCGGTCGGGCGAAAAAGTGCCGCTTCTCTGGGGGTGGCTTTGTTCCCAGCGACAGTCGGTTAAGTATGATTTGATGCTCGAAAGGTCGATCGGTCTGGGTATCACGGACGAGTTGCGCCGCCACGCTGCCCGCATCTGTGACATCCAGCAGGAAGAAATGGTTTTAGAATTTGAGCTTTCTAAGTTGGTGAGCGAGCCACAGTTTTTACCGTACCGCAAAGTCTTTGCCCGGTTTGGTTTCGGTCGCCGCGTCGAAGCTATACTTTTAAGCCAGATTTACCCTTTTGAGAATTACCTCGCCACCGATGGCAAGCCTGACATCAAAATTCGCAAAGGTAGGCGATCAGGCAAACCAACCAAGCGGCATCTGTCACTTCGCCGATTTTGTAAAGCCCTGGGCTACGCGCCAACACAGGAAAGCAGTGGCGACTTGCAAAAATCGAAAGTTGCGGGCGGTAGCGATTTGTGTCGCAAAGCTTTATGGCAATGGATTTTTACGAGGATTGAAGTGCAGCGCTGCCGCCTTGCTAACGATATTGGCGATCGGCTCGGGGAATTGATTGACACTGAAAAAGCTAGCGGCAGACCCGTGCGGTTGGTGCGATCGCGCGTGGCGGCCAAAGCAGTCAAGCTGTTGTTCAAGGAACTTGTCTGGGAACTCAGTTCTAAATCTGAAATCTAAATCTGAAATCTAAAGCCTAAAATTACTAGAGTGAAGTTCGATCGCTCTACGCACAAATCTCCCTATGCTGCAACAGCCAAAAACTCAACAATATTCTGTAGCCTGGATTAGCAAAATAGGCGAAATCCCGCAATCCTCCTGGGATGCCTTGGCGATGCCGCTAAAAACTCCATTTCTAGAATGGGATTGGCTGAACAATCTCGAAATCTCCGGTAGCGCGTCAGGTAAAACCGGTTGGCTACCGCATCACTTAACAGTCTGGCGAGACAAACAGTTGATTGCTTGCGCGCCACTTTATGTCAAAAGTCACAGTTACGGGGAATTTGTATTCGATAATCAGTGGGCGGATTTAGCTCAACGTTTGGGTGTTCAATATTATCCCAAATTGATGGGAATGACGCCGTTTACTCCGGCTGAAGGCTATCGGTTTTTGATTGCCGAGGGAGAAGATGAAGACGAGTTAACTGGCATAATGGTAAGCGCGATCGACCATTTTTGCGATCGCCATAATATCTCCGGTTGCAATTTCCTGTATGTCGATCCAGCATGGCGCGAAAGAATGGAACGCCACGGTTTCAGCACTTGGATGCACCATAGCTATATTTGGCAAAATCAAGGCTATCAAAATTTTGACAATTATTTAGGCGCATTTAATGCTAACCAGCGCCGCAATATCAAACGCGAACGCAAAGCAGTCGATCAAGCTGGTTTGTTGATAAAAACGCTGATGGGCGATGAAATTCCCCAAGCCATGTTTGCTCAAATGTATGCTTTTTATGAGAATACTTGCGACAAATTTGGTTGGTGGGGCAGCAAGTATCTGACTAAGCGGTTTTTTGAACAGTTGCACCACAATTATCGCGATCGAGTTTTGTTTGTCGCCGCCTACGACAAGGAAGATGATAGACAGCCGGTGGGTATGTCTTTTTGTTTGTATAAGGGCGATCGACTTTACGGGCGTTATTGGGGCAGTTTGCAGGAAATTGACTGCTTACACTTCGATGCTTGTTATTATACGCCGATCGAATGGGCGATCGATCGGGGCATCCAAAGCTTCGATCCCGGTGCGGGCGGCAGGCACAAAAAACGGCGCGGCTTTCCAGCTACGCCAAATTATAGTTTGCACCGATTTTATAACAACCGTCTGGCGCAAATTCTCAAGTCTTATATCGGTCAAATCAACGAAAGAGAACAGGAAGAAATTGATGCAGTCAACGAGGATTTACCTTTTACAAAGTTACCTCCGTTGTTACTCGGTGATTGAGACGGTTGACTGGCAATTTGGAATTAGAAATTGGGAATTAGTAACAGCCCATCAGTGTCAACATAATACTAAAACCCCGTGTATATCTCGTTTGTATCGAAGTTTCGATCCCCCTAAATCCCCCTTAAGAAGGGGGACTTTGAATGCTCTTCCCCCTTTATTAATGGGAGTTAGAGGGGACGTAAGAATACTCTTGTCCCCCCTTATTAAGGGGGGTAGCGAAACTCAACTATAAACGATATTTATTATGGATTTTAGTCTTAAGTTGACACGAATGGTAACAGTCAACAGTCAACCAATTAACAGTCAACAGTCAACAGTCAACCAATTAACCAATTAACCTAATTCAAAATTACCTTGCCATCTTCCTGAATTTCCAGCGATTTTGTATCAGTGCCCAACTCAGTTGTCGCGCCGAAACTGACTTGCAACATTCCCGGCATCGCGGTTGCTTGGGGGCGAACCAGCAGCAATCCGCCGTCTGGGCGCTGATAAGTGAGGGTGATTGGCACTTTGAGGGTTTGAAGCAAAATTTCCGATTGTTCGCCCAGAGTGCGCTGCGGGGTGACGCCTACGATTTGATAATTGATGACAGCATTGGTGGTATTCACCAGTTTAATTACTATCATGCCTTCGCTAGGCGTAACTCGCGCACTGGGCATTGGGAAGCGGGGCGGCGCGTCTGTGGGTGTAGATGGCATCCCGCTGGGGCCCGGACTCGCAGCCGGAGTTGGTTGGCTGACGGGTTCTTCAGTTGCTGCGGGAGTTTCTGCGGGCTGGGAAACGGGTTTTCCTTGTTGGGGCGGGGGGCCGCCGGCTTGGGAAAGTGTTGCGAGACTAACGAGTAAACCTCCGCAGGTGGCTGCTAGCAAGCTGATTTTTTTTAACGGTAGATTGTGGCGAAACATAAATAACTCCTCACAAGTTCGATCGAGGTTTTCCAACAACGTTTATGTTAATCTATGGCGGAAATGAATTTTAATAGCTGGGTTTGGCGCGAGGTAGGAATAATCAGGGTTTGAGGGGTGGATTTTTTTTAACCGCAGAGGGCGCAGAG
>JARCMA010000251.1 GCA_030248405.1 Microcoleus sp. MP8IB2.171 | reverse complement strand
TCATTAATAATGCTGGCAGCTTTATCCCGAAATTCTTGAGGGCAGAGTTCATCAACAGGATCGATCCACAATGAAGCACAAATCACCGCCCGACACGCAGCCAAGGGTCGCCTCGCCCACCAAATATGCAGGGTGGAAATATGCCCGTGACGGATAGATTTTTCCCGTCTGGCGTGGGCGGAAATCCGCTTGATGGGGAGGTCAACTTCGATGAGGCGTTTGGGATAATTAGTTTTGTTACTCACTTGCTGGCCTCCAAAATTTTCTCTGCATCAACATGATAATGTTCAATCTTCACCAGCGCTACCCATCCCAACTGCACGGGGTCTTGTATTGGATGCACTTCTGGAGTAGAAGCGCAGTTAAAGACTACATACAGCCAGTAGTCTTTTTTTAAGCGTTCTGCTGTCTTGTATTCGTTGCTGGTGAGGGCTACTTCACCCACCCGCGATCGCCCTTTAACCTCAATAAACCTCACGGAAATTGCAGTATTTGGGTCTTCTGGATGAGGTTTGCGGGAGATTAAATCAAAGCCGCGATTCTCCTTTTCTACACTCACCACCAGCCAGCCCCTCGCATTTTCATAGGCAATAACTGCCTCCACTGCAATTCGCTCTATTTCGCGATCGCTAACCATAGCCGCCATTTCAGGGGATGTGCGTTCTGGATGGGGAAGTACCCAAGCCCGTCCGTGATGTTGAATATTGGCGATCGTGCAACTGCGCTCTTTTTCCAGTTCCTCCCGCCGCGTTTCCAATCGCCCGTTTAACTCAAACAATCGGTCTTCCATTTGTTTGATGCGGCCGTCTAGTCCAGATTCCTTCGCACCAGATTCTTGTCGCGAAATCAATTCAGCAAACTGACACTGTACCTTGTCAATAATTGTATTGAGACTAATTTCCATGTGGTCGGAAATTGTCTTAACCTCCTGCTCTCGTTGAGTCCTAATTTCTATCAAAAAACGATTCAATTCTTGTTCGACCAACGCTTGTTCTGTTTGGTCGCGGCTGGGTAAATCTGCATCGTTTGGCAAACCATCAACCAAATTGGTACTATCAGTTACTGGCACCAAATCTAAAAACAAAGTCGGCTGTCGCACGGTCATTGTCCCGTCGATTTCCGTCTGCACCACATAGACACGTTCGTGCAGCTTGTTACCGCGTCCATCGGCGATCGCCCCCGAAAACACATCCAATCTCGCAGGATCGTGGCGATGCAAATCGAAAAATAGTGCCCCGTGGCGCAAATCATCCTGTACCCGCGCCAGCACATCTTCCCGCACGCACTCAAACAACGGATGTCCGGGTGTCACCCATTCCAGCGTTGGGTCATCTGTCAACTTATGTTTATCAAACGTAATCTTTTTGTATTCATGACCCAATTTGCCAAAGCGGGTTTCCAAACGTTCCCCGATCGGCCACAGAGTACGGGGTACTCGCCCAATACGGTACACCTTCTGATGCTGGCGCGTTTCCTTGGGGTGAATCCCCGAAATCGGGGCCGCTTGCACAAAAAAGTCATCAATCACTTCTGGCACCAAACGTCGCTCTTTTGCTTCTGCTGATTTACCAATAATCGCACTTAAGTTCAGTTCCCGCTTGGCTAATCCTTCCAAAGCGGAATTGGTGAGGCGGCGGAAGCGATCGGTATCCACTTGCTCGACAATGCGGTTCTTAATCACATCTTCCGTCAAATTGTGAGCGTACATCTCCCGAATCATCCGTTCTAGCTGATTAGCCGGAAAAATATCGCCCAAAACATTAAACACTTTGCCAGTGCGTTCTGGATCGATGTCAATCTCGATCGCCCGAATGCGCTCAAACAACTTCCACAACACCCGTCCTTCGCGAGTATTCGTCGAAACAAAGTTAAAAATCAGACAATCCTTATCCTGACCATAACGGTGAATCCGACCCATCCGCTGTTCCAAACGCACCGGATTCCAGGGAATATCATAGTTAATCAGAAACCAGCAGAATTGCAAATTAATCCCTTCCCCCGCCGCTTCCGTCGCCACCAATACCTGACAATCTTCCCGAAACTCCCGTTCAGAATAAATTCGCGTATTGGGCGTATCCCTGTCTCCAATTTTCATCCCCCCGTGAATCTGAGTCACCGATAGTCCCCACTCCCGCAGCTTACCCACCAAATAATCCAAGGTGTCTTTGTGCTCGGTGAAAAGCAGCAGTTTCATCAGCGGATCTTGGAATATACCTTTCTGGGTAATAGCTTCTTTCAGTTTCACCAGTTTCGATTCAACTTCTCGTTTTTCCAACGTCCGCGCTTGGTCGATCAGTTTGTTCAACTGATAGATTTCTTGTTGCAATGCTACCGGGTCAACTGAAGCGACAAGTCCTTCCAAATCTCCCAGAATTTTTTCCTGTTCTGCTTCAGTCAGTTCATCAAAATCCTCTGGAACTTTCTTAGCAATCTGTTCGGCCCGATAAGCCTCTGGGTCTTCCAACATCCGTTGGCGTTTATCGCGCATTCGTTCTAAACTGCGTCGTACCGCGTAGACACTAGACGCGAAACGACGTTGCAACATTGCCATCGTAAAACCCAAGGCGCGACCGCGGGCGGAATCATCAGCCGATGCTTTGATTGACTGATCTTCTACATACTTAGTCAAGTCGTCATAGAAATCCAATTCTTCGTCATCAATTTGAAAATCAATGGTTTCAACTTTGCGATTAGTAAATAGTTTTTTGGCTTGACCTGTCTCTGTATCGGGGAAAGTAACGAGAGCTTCTTTAGTCCGCCGCAAATAAAACGGAGCATTGTTCCGACGCATTGCTTCTTCTAAACTCGTAACATCACCATAAACATCGCGGTCTAAAAGTTCTAGGAATAAACAAAAGTTTTTGGGGTCGCCTTTATGAGGAGTCGCGGTCATCAATAAGTAGTGGTCGGTGAGCTTGGAAAGTTCTTCACCGAGTTTGTAAGCCAAGGTTTTATCATCAGAACTATAGGCGCTCATCTTGTGGGCTTCATCCACAATGATTAAGTCCCAATGACTCCGCAGGAGACTATTTTTGGCATCTTCAATGCGCGAAACCCAGGATATTGAGGTGATGACTTGTTTCTTTTCTTTCCAAGGGTTAGAGCCGTAATTTGCCCGCAGGACATCGCCCCGAATCACCTCAAAATCTTCGCGGAATTTGTCTTTTAGTTCCCGCTGCCATTGAAAGGTGAGGTTGGCGGGGGTGACAATTAAGGTACGTCTGACTAAGCCTCGGACTTTGAGTTCTTTGAGTAGCAGTCCGGCCATGATGGTTTTACCAGCACCGGGGTCATCGGCTAGCAGGAAGCGGATGCGGGGTTGTTTGAGAAAGTATTCGTAGACGGCTTCTAGTTGGTGGGGCAGGGGGTCTACATGGGCGATCGCCAGGGCAAAATAAGGGTCATATTCGTAGGCTAAACCCAAGCGCAGGGCTTCCACGCCGAGGCGAAAATGCAGGGCGTTACCGTCAAAGGGTTCTTGTTCTGGGGTAGCTTCTAGTTGAGCCAACTGTTCTTTGGACAGGATGGACTCGTATACTTGGTTAGTATTGATTCCTTTGCCGATGAGTTTAATGGCATCTCCCATCGGCACTGCCACAATTACTTTTACCGGTTCTGGGAAGAGGGAGCCTCGCAGAATTACATTGGACTTCATTTGCTCTACTTGCATTCGCTTTCCATTCCCAAAACAGAATTTTATTTAATAGGGTCTAGCTGCTAACTTTACTTTTTTATATAAAACAATATAATTAACTTCCTATTTTACACCCATTTGACTAATTTTATCTTGTCAACTGGATCTATTTCATTTACCGGAGCGATCGCCCAACTGCGATCATTTCGGCAGAGGTGCCAAGATTTTCTCAGCATGACTCGCAGCCACCGCCGCAAATAAAGCTTCATAATGATTCAAAGCTTCCTCAATTCCGTAATTTTCAACAGCATACTTTCTACCTTGCTCGCCCAACGCATTCACCCGATCGCGATTCCAGAACAAATCCTCAACAGCATCAGCCAAAGCTTGCGGATCTTCCGGCGCTATTACAACCCCGCCACCGCTTTGCTGGACTGCTTTGTGGGCTGTACCAGTTTCAGGAACCGAAGCCAAAATTGCCCGGCCGCTCGCAAGAAGCACTTGAATTTTTGAAGGCATATTAAAG
>JARCMA010000250.1 GCA_030248405.1 Microcoleus sp. MP8IB2.171 | reverse complement strand
GTTACGGCGATTTCAGACTGCTTTGGGGTGAAGAAACTAAAAAAACTCGATCGCTCTGTTCAGCGCTGGAACGCTACGCTTGGAAAGCTTCTCCCATTCAGAAACTGGTGTTAGTGGAAGCCCTCGAAGGAACGGCCCAAGTTTTTTTTGAAGCGGCGCTAGCAGTGGTAATGGAATTACAGCCAATTACCCAAAAAGAATCTGTTGATTTTGGAGGAGGTTATGGGGGTTTAGAAAATTATCACCTTTTAAACACACCAGAGATGTTGCAACTTTTAGCAGAGATCAAACTTACTAATGCGGAATGCCAAGCAGCTTTAGAATTAGCACAAAATGTATTTGAACTGTTTACAGAAGCGATGAACGAGCTGTTCCGACACAGCCAAACAAATTCTTGCAAGACTGTGCTGCAAATATCCTCAATTTCTGCCTTCGCTCATTGCCCGATCGACTGTCTCGATATTTGTTAGTTTAAACAATTACTAAATTATCTCGGTGTACCGCCGTTTCTACGCCTGCATAGCCTAAAATCTCAGCAATTTTCTCGGACTTGCAGCCCTGGATTTGTCTCAATTCTAAACTGCTATAATTCACAAGTCCTCTAGCAATTTGCTTGCCGGCCGCATCGCACAACTGCACGGAATCATCAGCTTGAAATTCTCCTTCTACTTGAGCAATACCCGCAGCTAAAAGCGATTTTCCGCCGTGGGAAACTGCCTTGACAGCACCCGCATCTAAATATAGTTTTCCTGCTGGAATTAGCACGTTAGCTATCCAGTGTTTGCGAGCGTTTACTGGGCGCGGTTGCGGCTCGAATTGAGTGCCGATCGACTCTCCGTTAAGTATTTTCTCGATATTACCAGGAAAGCAGCCGTCGGTGATGACAGTCCGCACTCCCGATGCAGTTGCTATTCTTGCCGCTTCAATTTTTGTCACCATTCCGCCGGTTCCCCAACCGCTGCGGGAATCTCCTGTTTGCACCTGAAATTCTGTGAGCTGTGCCATACTTTGAACTAGGGCGATCGGCTGCGCGTCGGGATTGCTGCGCGGATCGGCGGAATACAGCCGATCGACATCTGTGAGTACAAACAACCAATCTGCTTCTACCAAACTCGCCACCAGCGCCGAAAGCGTGTCGTTATCGCCAAATTTGAGCTCGTCTACCGCCACAGTATCGTTTTCATTGACGATCGGAATCACGCCCAACCTGAGCAGTTGTTGAAAGGTATTGCAAGCGTTAACATAACTGTTGCGCTGCACTAAATCGCCCCTAGTGAGCAATACTTGAGCGATCGGCTGTTGTAGAGTAGTAAACAAGTCATCGTACACCCGCATCAGCCGCCCTTGCCCCACAGCCGCCACAGCCTGTTTCAGAGCAATGTTTCGCGGGCGTTCCGTCAAACCCAAGCGCGCGCAGCCAACCCCAACCGCACCCGAAGAAACCAAAACTACTCGATGACCTTGCTGCCGCAAACCGGCTAAAATTTCGACTAATGCAGCAATAGTTGAAAGAGCTAAGTTTCCTGTAGTCGATCGAGTCAGAGTCGAAGTTCCAATTTTAACAACAATAGTTTTAGTCTGTTGTCTGTTGACTGTTGACTGTTGACTGTTGACTGTTGACTGTTGACTGTTGTCTGTTGCCATTAGTTACCAATTCCCAATTCCTAATTACCAATTCCCTGTTTGCCCCATGCCCCATGCCCCATGCCCAATTCCCGATGCCCAATTTTAATCTTTAATTTTCAGAGATGCCCCCAAAGCTTGAGAAACCCAAACTTCAAAAGAGCGCACCGGATATTTCCGCACTGCCTCCCCAGCATCAACCATTGGTTCCACTAAAATAGTGAACATACCCAAACGATTGCCTGCTAAAACATCAGTAAAAAGTCGATCGCCCACCATCGCCACCTGTTCCACCGGCAAATTCATCGCCGTCACAGCTTTTCGCAACTTGCGGCGGGACGGCTTAGCCGCACCCGTGATGTAAGGTAGATTCAAAGAATCAGCAATCCGACCGATCCGAGTCTGACTTAAATTATTGCTCGCCAACCACAGGGATACCACCGGTTTAATTTCTTCCACCCACAAACTGAGTTCGGGAGAAGCGTTTGTTGCTGTGAAGGGGACGAGAGTTTCATCCACATCCAAAACTAATCCTTTGATCTGATATTTTTCAAGAATATCAGCCGTTAAATTCACGATCGAATTGCCTAGAACTAAGTCAGGCTGTAGTAGTTTACCCCAAGTCATAATGATTTTAGGTTTTAGATTTTAGAGTTTAGATTGAAAAATAATAAATTGGGAGTTAAAGATTCAAAAAGTAAAAAATCAAAAGTGAATAATTATGGCTTTTCCTTTGTGACTTTTTACTTTTTTATTAGTCATTGCCAATCTATGGATTCAATCGCAACTGCTGCTCAACTTTAGCAATCGCAGCATCGTGTTCCGCCTGCGTGCGGCTGAAAATGTGAGTGCCATCGTATCGAGCCATAAAATACAGATATTCTGTCTTTTCCGGAGTCAGAGTCGCTTCCAGACTTGCTATTCCCGGAGCTGCGATCGGAGTTGGCGGCAGCCCTACATTGATATAAGTATTGTAAGGAGAAGGCGTTTCCACCTGCTTGAAAGTCAAAGGCTTCTCCTTAGTTTGCCTAATGCCGAGGGCGTATTCAACCGTCGGGTCAGAACCCAAGGTCATACCCTTATTCAGACGGTTGTTAAATACCCCAGAAATAAGATTGCGCTCGCCCGCCAGCACAGCCTCTTTTTCCACAATACTCGCCAGCGTCACCCACTCTTTCAAATCCAGCTTAGTATTCTTCTGATTTTTTTGATAGATCGGCAAAGCCAACTGCTCGAAACGACCGAGCATTTGCTTAATGACAGCTTGCGGGCTAATTGCATCGCCGTCTAGCTGATAAGTATCCGGGTACAAAAACCCTTCCAAGTGAGGCAGGCCACTCGGTAGCCAAGGGTACTGAGCGTAGGGAACTTGACTCGCCACCGCCATAAAATCCTTAGCCGGGAAAAAACCTTGCGCTTCAAAATAAGTGCTCATTTGTTGCAGCGACCACCCTTCTGGAATCGTGAAACTCTGC
>JARCMA010000249.1 GCA_030248405.1 Microcoleus sp. MP8IB2.171 | reverse complement strand
GACCTATTTTACCTGTTTATCTTGCACTTTATTCTCGATCACGCCATCGAAACCTTTCGCGACGCAATATGCGCTCGATTATTCAGCAAGCCCTAATTACAAATTCCTAATTTATTGCCCCAAATTTGAATTCCTACCAGTTAAATTCGGCCGCACTGGAATTTCAATCAAAAACTCCGCTCCCTCTCCCGGTGTTGAAATACAGCTCAATCTGCCGCCGTGGCGATCGACGATAATCGAGTGAGAAATCGACAATCCCAAACCCGTGCCCTTGCCCACAGGTTTAGTCGTGAAAAACGGGTCAAACAGCCTCGATCGCACCGAGTCCGGTATCCCCCACCCGTTGTCCGCAATCGATACTGCTACGAAGCCCGCACCAGCCTGATAACTGCGAATAGCGATCGTGCTGGGATGTCGATCGCACTCCTCGATCGAACGCTGCTTGTCCCGTTCTTCCAAAGCATCGATCGCATTAATTAAAATATTCATAAATACCTGATTCAACTCGCCTGGAAAACATTCAATTTGGGGCAATAGTTGGTAATCTTTAACTATCTGAATTTCTCCAGGACTGCTGTGAGATTTTAACCGATTTTGCAAAATCATCAAAGTGCTATCAATTCCCTCGTGAATGTTAACCGACTTGCCAGCAGACTCGTCCAATCGGGAAAAATTACGCAACGATTTCACAATCTCGACAATTCGCTCGGTTCCTACTTGCATCGAATTAAACAATCTCGGGAAATCCTCAGCAATATAATCCAAGTCTATTTCATTAATTTTATCCAAGACTTGGGCTGGAGGATTAGGACAGTAATGCTGGTAAATTTTAATCAATTCCAGCAAATCTAAAGTGTAATTGCGAGCCGGATTGAGATTGCAGTGAATAAAGCTAACAGGGTTATTAATTTCGTGAGCAACACCAGCAACTAACTGACCCAAACTCACCATTTTTTCATTTTGAACGAGCTGAGCTTGAGTCGTTCGGAGTTTGTTAATAGCTGCTTCTAACTCTAGCGCTTTTGAACGTTCTCGCGCTTCCGATTCCTGCAAAGCTGACTCGGCTTGTTTGCGATCGGCAATTTCTGTTTGTGCTTGCTCAAACAGTGTCGATTGCTGGATCGCGATCGCCAACTGCACGCTAATTTGTTTGAGACACTCGACCTCAATTTCCAGCCAGTGACGGTGGCCCGCGCACTCGTGGGCAATCAATAGCCCCCACAACTTCTCGCCTTGCAAAACTGGCACTACCAAATTAGCTCGCACCTGAAATTGACTTAATAAATTAATGTAGCACTCGGAAAGATCAGCTTGGTAAATATCATCGACAGCTACAGCACGACCATGTTCGTAAGCAGAAGCATAGCTGTCTTTAAAGCAGGAATCGTTAATAGTTATTCCCTGAATAGCCAGCCAATTTTTGCCCACCGACTCGACATTTACAAAACCGCTCCAATCAGGATTAAACTGATAAATAACTGTCCTGTCTGTTTGTAAAAATTGCCGTACTTCAGCAACAGTTTTTGTCAAAATTTCTTCTAAATTGAGAGAAGAGCGAATGCGTTCCAGCATTCCTACCACCAGGCGTTCTCGCTTTAATTGCTGGCGCAAGATAGCCTCGGCAAGTTTGCGAGCGCTAATATCTTCAATCACACCAATTACATAGCTAGGTTCCCCAAACCCATCCCGCACTAAAGATACCGTCATATTAGTCCAAACAAATGAACCATCTTTGCGAATAAAGCGTTTCTCAATGGAATAATTAAAAATTTCCCCAGCTAACAGTCTGTCGCGCGACTCGACATCGGCTGCTACATCTTCTGGGTGAGAAATATCCCCAACATTTCGTGATTTCAGCTCCAATTCTGAGTATCCGACAATATTGCAAAACCCTTGATTGGCATTCAAAAATTGACCGTCTGGCCACACTTTCACAATGCCGATCGCTGCTTGTTCAAATACAGCTCGAAATCGCTGTTCACTTTCTTGCAAAGCAATTTCTGCTTTTTTGCGATGGGTAATGTCCATTGCCGTGCCAAACAGCCGCACCACCTGACCAAACTCATTTTTAACAGCTTGTCCTTTACCGTTAACGTGCTTGATTTCTCCTGATGGAAAATAGATGCGGTGGTCGATGTCGTAAGCTGTCCCTTCAGTCACTGCCTTTTGCACAACTTGTGTAAACCTTTCTTTGTCATCGGGATGAATTTGCTCTAAAAGTTCTTCCATTGTCGGCGGCTGATTCAATTCTCTACCGTAAACTCGAAACAGTTCTTCCGACCAACTAATAATTCCTGCCTGCAGATCAAATTCCCAATTGCCGATGCGGGCAATTTTTTGCGCTGCTTGCAACTGTTCGGCAAGTTGTTGCAAAGATGTGATCAACTGCGTTTTTTCTGCTTCTGCTGCAACCCGGGCACTGATATTTTTGTGAGTGCCTGTCATCCGCAACGGCCCGCCCCATTCGTCGTACTCGACTATCTTGCCCATCGCCATAGTCCACTGCCAATTGCCCGCTTTGTTGAGCAGCCGAAATTCAAATTCATAGATACCTGTGCCACCTTCAAAATAGGAATTTAAAGATTCTCTTACCTTCAGTCGGTCTTCGGGATGCAACAAACTTTCCCAACCTTGGAAGTTATTTTCAATTTCAGTTTCTGCGTAACCTAGCATTGATTTCCAATGGGAGTCGAAATAAGTTTCGCCAGTAGCTATATTCCAATCCCACAGCCCCAAAGAGCTGCCTGAAACCGCCAACTGCAAGCGCTCTTGACTGAGTTTTAATGCCGATTCGGTGCGTTTTATTTCTGTGAAATCGGCAATTATGGCTATCATTCCTATTGGTTGACTGGCGCTATCTTTAATGCTGTCAGCTCGCAATGAAGTTTCTATAATGTCGCCATTTTTAGTCTTGATTTCAATTTCAGTCTCCCAGGAAAAACCTTTCCGCAGCACCCTAAATAACTTTTTCAAATCTTGAGATTTGGCGTACATTACTGCTGGGCCTCCGGCATTATTTAGTTCTTCAACTGTATAGCCGTAGCGCTGAATAAATGCTTGATTGTGATAAACGGAATAACCGTCCAAATCTGCGATCGCGATCGCATCACTAGCGCTGTCTACAGCTTGAGTTACCAGGCACAGAGTCAGTTCGGCTTGTTTGCGATCGGTAATGTCAAAAATCGCTCTGTCGAGCCACAAAACCAGCCCTTCTAGATTGTAAGTTGGCCGACCTCTTTCCGACATCCACCGCACCGCCCCGTCATCGCGAACAATCCGGTATTCTAGATTGTACGGCTGTTTCGACTCTACTGCTGCGCTGATTTGTCGATCGACCATTTCCTTGTCTGCCTCGTGGACAATGCTCGCAAAACTCAAGCGGTTGTTGCGAATAAAATCCCCAGCAGGATACCCACTAATTACCTCAATTTCATCGCTAATAAATACCATCGTCCACTCAGCATCATACAAGCTGCGGCAGATAGCGCCTGGGATATTCTCAACGAGCGATCGAAATCTGGCTTCACTCTCCCGCAAAGCTGCTTCTGCCTGTTTTAAATCAGTAATATCCAGCACCATGCCTTCCCAAACTATATCCCCTTCCTGCCCTATTTCAGTCGCATAATCAACTCGTTCCGGTCTCGACGAACCCCCTTGCATCCACTTTAGTTTTCCCGACGGTACTATCGTGCGCCATTCCTGCTGCCATGGCTGCATATTTGCCGCAGAAACAGCAATAGATTCTTCAAATTTTTGACGGTCATCTGGATGAATACAACTAAGAACAAGTTGGGCATTCTGCTGAATATTTTCTGGTTCCAATTCATATAAATCACGGCTACCAGAAGAAATATAAGGAAAACTTTTTTTCCCGTCGTTTGAGAGACGAAATTGATAAATTATTCCCGGTAAATTGGCAGCAAGTTGCCGCAGTCTAGCTTCGCTTTCTTGCTGCGCTAATTGTTTGCGCCTATCCTCAGTGATATCTCGAATTATCCCGACGAGAATTTTACTGCCATCGGTATTTTCAAAGACAGTTTTTTTAGTAGATAGAATGTGCTTTGTACCGTGGGCGTCCGTAAATATTTCCTCACTCTCGTTTTCTTTCCCAGTCCTAAACACTTGTTGGTCAGTATGCCAAAAAATCTCAGCTTCTTGTTGGGGAAAAAAATCGTAATCCGATTTGCCCAGCAGTTCCTCGCGCTGCTTCCCGATCAGCTTGCAAAAAGCATCATTTAACAGTATCCAACGGTGCTGTTCATCCTTAACAAAAAGTGATCTGCAACTGCATCGATTGTATAATTCAAAAACTTTTTACTAGCTTCTAGTTCGGAAAGTGCTAAAATTTTATCTGTAATATCATTGATAGTTCCTGTCGTCCCCTGCGCCTCGCCGTTCCAGCTAAAAATAAAAAATTCTTGCACTTCCACCCACCGAATTTTGCCATTTTTGGTAAGATATCGAATTTGATAGCAGCAGGATGTTTCTTGATTTAGTCTCCGACCTCTAAGCGAATTTAAATATTGGTATTGATCCTCAGAATGAATGTAACTCAAACAGGAAGTTCCTAAGCTTTCATCAACGGTAAATCCGGTAATTTCCGTCCAAGCCGGATTGAGAAAAGTCCAATTGCCAGCAGTATTTGTTTCAAAAACGACTTCTTTGATATTGCCAACAACCTGCTGGTATTTTTCTTGACTTTTTTGCCATTCTGCTTGCCGTTTCTGGCGGGCGATCGCGCACCTGAGCGTCCGTACCAGCAGCCGGCTGTCTACCTGTCTTTTCACCAGATAATCTTGGGCGCCGGCGGCAATTAACTCGACAGCCAGTTCTTCGTCCTCGGCCGCTGTCAGAATGACGATCGGAATATTTATACCGCAATTTTGAAGTCGGAAAAAAGTATTAAATTTTCGGCTGTCAGGAAGTGAAAGATCTAATAAAATTACATCAAAAATTTTGTCGCTTAAAATTTCTATAGCTTCCCGGAGGCGAACTACATTGGTCAGATCAATTGATTGTCCTAGTTGGGGCTCAGACAGCAGTTCTTGAATGAGTTCTGCATCTTCTGCACAGTCTTCTACTAAAAGAATTTTCAAACAAGCAGGCGTTAAAGTTGACTCAAAAACAGATGTCATACCATTTTATATTTTATATTTTTGATTTGAGATTTGGAATGACTGATGACTATCGCAGTTTGGTTCTTGCGTGCAGTGGCATTTTTTTTTACTGCTATCCTTTTGCTATTTTTTAGTAATTATAAAATCTCAGCAGCGGATGCAGCTACCTAGCTCATGATTGGGGAACTTGAACCGCACGCTTGAGAGTGCGCTGTGTGCTTGCAGACCCCGCAGATTTATTTGTAGAATTGAGTTGTTCGCTGCAAGTTTTCCGCCTCGCCCCAAACCTAGTGGCCCAAAACTATTATACTCTTACCAATATTGCAACTCAACTCTGTTTTAATTTACAACCTTTGGCAGGGGAATAGCAAGAGGCAAGTCAAAAGAGCGCGGAGTAATCAGAATTTGCATGGCTGATAGCCTTTGAAACTTTAGATTTTAAATAGCCGTTTAAAGTTTGTCTAAAGTTGCATTATTTTTTATTTAAGTGGTATTACTACTAAGCTACGAGAATTACCGTTGATTTACAAAATACGCTCTGAGATTGTGTTCGGTTAATGACCCGAAATTAGCGCCTATTTGTATTGAGCAATGCAAGTCCTCTCTTGATCAAGGAACCAAGACTTCATGCCTTGCTACCAACCTAATTACCAACTTAATTACGGTTGTATAACCGGACACAATTTAACTCAGTTGAGTCGCTCAATTTTTCTGCGGTTTGGGCAGCACAACTGTAAACACGCTGCCTTGACCGACATTGCTGCTAATAGCAATCTCACCGTTAAAAGGTTTTAAAAGTTCAATACAAGTATAAAGTCCTAGGCCAGTTCCTGTCGGTTCCCCTTCGGTTTTTTCCTCGCCTTTAGGCGGCTTGGAGGTGTAAAAAGGGTCAAAAAGTTTTGGCAAATCTTCAGAGGATATGCCGCATCCCGTATCTGCAATATCCATGTATATGTTCGAGTCGTCTTGCCGAGTCACGATAGTTATTTCTCTGCTTTTCTTTTCCCACATAGCATCCATTGCATTATTGATTAAATTATAAAATACTTGAGATATATAGGAATAAATTAATGGAATGCTGGCAATTTCTTCGTCATAAAAATATTTTTTTCTAATCTTATTTTTAAAATACAGGTTGCCTTCCAATAGCTGAATTTCTCGCTGCACTAAATCGTTGATATTCACCGGGTGCAAATCTTGCTTTTGCTCGTTTCGGCTTTTCATCATCAGAGTATCCATGATCTGATTGATTTTTGTGACAGCTTGAAAAATATACTTAGTATAATTAAACAGAGAGTCTTCTTGAATTTGTGTGGCTTTTGTTTCAATCAAATCGACGCTAGTCTGGATCACTTGCAGCGGACTTTTGAGGTTATGAACCATTCCCTGAGTCAAACGTCCGATGATGGCTGTTTTTTCCTGGTTTATTAATTGCTTGGTTTTTTGTTCAACAAGTCTTTCCAGGTTTTGGTTGAGGTGGGCAAGTTCGAGGTTTTTTTCTTCGAGTTTTTTTTGCAAGCTGCGGATTGTCAAGTGGGTTTGAATGCGGCTCAAAACTTCTTCGTGCTGGAAAGGCTTAGTGATGTAGTCAACGGCTCCTGTCTGAAAGCCTTTGACTTTATCAGGCGTATCCGAAAGGGCGCTCATGAATATGATGGGAATATCTTGCGTTGACGGGTCTGCTTTCAAACGTTGGCAAGTTTCAAAACCGTCAATTCCTGGCATCATGATATCCAAAAGAATCAAGTCTGGATGGATGTAGTCAATTTGCTCGATCGCACTTTCGCCGTCTAGAGCCACTAATACTTTAAATCCGTAATTCCTTAACAACTCGAAAAGTACGTCAAGATTTGTTTGGTTGTCATCGACAATTAGTATGATGCTTCTTTCGGAATTCTTATCGTTCATATTCAAGGGAAAAATTTAAATTTTTGATTTTTGAGTTGTCGGTTGTGAGTTTAAATCGGATTCAAGTGATTTTCTGCGGATCTCGAAACCCGGTTGCTTCGTAGATCCCTTTATTTGCAATCACTCTTTCTTTTAGGGGCGGGTAGGATGCCCACCCCACCAACATTTCAGTCTCTGTGGAACAGGCATCTTGCCTGTTGCTGACACAAGTGCAAGATGTGAGATTTAACTGGTTTTAAGTTGTCTGTTAGCTACCGTCAATTTTAAGACAAATGTTGCTTCAAAAAATCTCGAATTTGCTTGAGCTGAAATCCTTTAGTAAGTTGGCGCAGGTGATGAACGAAAGGCACTAATTTCGGATCAGAATTTTCTAGTTTAGCAGTTTCTTCTAGAATAGCTTCAATATCCCCTATTGCAGCAAATCTTAACAATGCCAACACTGACTCTGAGGCAGGAGAAACCATCGTTGAGTCAGTAGCAGCAATCTCAGAGGATGCTTTTGCAGTTTGAGCTTTCCGCTTTTTGGTTTGTGATCTTTCTTCGTAAACCCATTCTAGTCTCAAATGCAGGCGCAATAATTCTAAAAGCTCGTTAGTTTGAATCGGCTTGGTGAGAAAATTATTACAACCTGCAAGTATGCTCTCTTGCCTGCTAGTCTCGTAAACGTTAGCGGACAAAGCAAGGATAACCGGATCTTTTAATTCCGGCAACTGTCGCAGCCGCCTGGTAGCTTCCCAACCGTTCATTACGGGCATCAGCAAATCCATTAAAATTATATCCGGTCGAAATTCCTGTGCTTTGTGCAAGCAGTCTTCACCGTCTGTAGCTTCTGCAATTTCAAAGCCCAAACGAAAAAGCAGCCTGTGCAGCATGGCGCGATTTACTTCGTGATCATCCACGATTAGCACTTTCCGCTGCGGGCCGGTAAAACCGACAAGCCGCCTTTTTTCTTGCGTGGAGGGGAGTTCAGAACACTCGGCGATTGCGGGCAAGTCTAGATCCACCCAAAATATGCTGCCTTTGCCGGAGGTACTTTGGACGCGAATTTGGCTGCCCATCATGTTGACTAATTTTTGACTGATGGAAAGCCCCAGTCCGGTACCTTCGACGAAATTGTTACGATCGCCCACTTGATGAAAAGGCAAAAATATTTCTTCTAATTTATCCTGCCCGATGCCAATGCCAGTATCTTCGATTTGAAAGCGAATTTTAGCAACTGGTAATTGCTCTTTATTTGCTGCTGGGATTATCGCTTCGCGCGCTTCTTGTGTTGCCTGCGCGTCTAAATTCGCGGTCAAATTGATCGTTTGAGTGGCAATTTCCGCTGTCAAACTAGAATTTTCGCAGTTGGTTTGAGGATAATTATCGGGAAAATTTTCTGCATAACCGACTTTGAATGTAACGCTGCCGCTGTTCGTAAATTTAACGGCATTACTGAGCAAATTAATCAAAACTTGACGCAACCTTTTTTCGTCTGCCAAAATACCGTCTGGAAGCGCGGAAACCTGCTCGTAATTAAAGGCAATTACTTTTTGAGCCGATCGCATCTGGAACAAATCAACAATACTTTTAACAAAGCTGGGAAAATGCAGGTTTGCCGGTGAAAGTTCCATTTTACTAGCTTCGATTTTCGAGAGGTCTAAAACGTCATTAATCAGCGTCAGCAGGTGGTTGCCACACTGATGAACATTGTGGAGACTTTCCTGCTGATCCGCAGTTAAATTTTTATCCGGTTTGAGCAGTTGAATGTATCCTAAAATCCCGTTCAAAGGTGTCCGCAATTCGTGGCTCATGTTGGCGAGAAAGTCGCTTTTAGCGCGGTTGGCGGATTCGGCGGATTCTTTAGCTAATTGCAGGGCGGCTTCTGCAAGTTTGCGATCGGCAATTTCGGTTTGTGCTTGTTCAAATAGCATTGATTGCTGAATGGCGATCGCCAACTGCACCCCCAATTGCTTTAGGCACTCTCCCTCGAATTGCTGCCAGGGACGCGGGCCCGTGCAATGGTGGGCAATTAACAGCCCCCACAAGTTTTCGCCTTGCAAAATCGGCACTACCAAATTCGCTCTCACCTCCAGCCGAGTCAACAAAGTCAAGTGGCATTCGGCGATGCCGGCATTGTAAACATCTTCTATGGCTCTAATTCTACCGTCTTGGTAAAGAGGAACGTAGGCTGCCCCGAAACAGGGGTCATAAATTTCCATTCCTACAATTGGTAGGAAATTTTCGGCAACCGACTCGACAGCGATAAATCCGCTCCAATCCGGCTTGAATTGGTAAATAATAGTGCGATCTACTTGCAAAAAATGCCGCACTTCTTCGACACTTTTGGTAAGAATTTCTTCAAGATTGAGAGAAGATCTAATGCGTTCCAGCATGGCTACTGCCAACTGTTCACGCTTTAACTTTTGCCACAAAATTAGTTCTGATTCTTTGCGTTTTGTGATGTCGGTAATTACTCCTATTAAGCCGATGTAATTTCCATTAACATCTTGAATACTGTCGGCTCGCACCAGAGCAGTTACTGCTTCGTCGCTCTTAGTTTGCAGTGCAAGTTCGCCACACCAAGAGCGACCTTTGCGAAGGCTTTTATAAATTTGTTTGTAATTTTTATGCCGGACGTAAAGCGCTGCCATATCGCCAATATCATTGAGTTCTTCCACCGTGTAGCCGTAGCGCTGAATGAAGGCTTGATTGTGGTAAATAGATCGCCCTTTCAAGTCGGCGATCACGATCGCATCGCTGGTACTTTCGACGGCTTGAGTGACCTGCAGTAAAGCTAATTCTGCTGCTTTGCGATCGCTAATATCCGTCATCGAACCCACCATCCGCAGAGGGTTTCCGGCTTCGTCCCAGACTGCTTGAGCGCGGGCGAGTACCCACTTATAGCTGCCGTCTTTGCACTGCAAGCGGTATTCGGCGGCGTAATTCGGGATTTGGCGATCGAGATAACCTTGGATCGCTGCTTGCACTCGTGAGCGATCGTCTGGATGGATGCGATCGATCCATTCGCTGTTGCAACTGTCGATTTCGCCGTCTGCGTAACCGAGAATTTCTTGCCAGCGGGCGGATCGAAAAGCTTGATTTGTTTGAAGATTCAAGTCCCAAATTCCGTCTTGATTGGCTTTGAGAACCAACTGCCAACGTTCTTCGCTTTTACGCAATTCTTCTTCGGCTTGTTTGCGCTGAATGTGAGAAGCTAACTGAGTCGCTACCGCCTTCACCAACTCTACTATGCGCGGTTCCATAATCGAGCGGTCGCACTTGCAGAATACTAAAACTGCCAGCACCTTTGAGCTAGCGTGAATTGGCACTCCGAAACAACCTTTCAATCTGACTGATGCCGCCATTTGCGATCGGGCAAAAAGATGATTTTTGGCTAGAGAAATATCTTCAATCCATTCTACTTTTCGGCTTGACCAAATCCGTCCGGGTACTCCCACTCCGGCGGCGAATCTAATTTTTTTACTTTCACGGCCGAACATATCTAAATCGCGATCGCTAGCGTACCAAGTTTCGCTGTGTTCCAAAAAAGTACCGTTAGCAGCCGGTATCCAAGCTTCCGCAAAATTCCAGCCGATCGCATTGCACAGCAACCGCAGGATATCTGGGAGGGCGCTGTGAAAATCTGCAGACTGACTAATGGCTTGAGTTGCCGCCAGCAACAGCTTAATTTCATCTTCTGCTTGCTTGCTTTCAGTAATATCAGTTCCCGTACCGAGAATTTGTTTTAACTTACCCTCTGCTGTTTTAGCAAATACAGTATCTCGGCTGACAATCCAGCGCCAAGAACCATCCTTGTGCCTGACGCGGTATTCAATTTCAAATATATCCCCTTCGCTGCCCGTTTCGACTTGCTGTAAATAATCAGGCATTTTGATAGCATCTTCCGGGTGGATTAAACTTGACAGCATCCACGGCCCGATCGCCAAAATCTCCTCTACCTTATAGCCTAGAACGTTGTAAATAGAAGCATTTGCATAGATATTTTTTTGTTCTATTAAGTCACAAACATACAAAATATTAGGACTTGCCTCAGCAATTCGAGCACCGAACCGCTTGCTATCTTGTAACTCTGCTTCAGCTTTCTTTTTCGCAGCAATATCGCGAACAAGGCAAATTAATTCGCCGTCTGGCAGGGCTGTCAGCGAGATTTCTTGAGGGAATTGAGAGCCGTCGCGGCGGCAGCCTACAGCTTCAGTGCTGCAATAACCTTGGCGCGCTAAAGCCGGCATAATTTCCCCCTCAAACCTTGCAAGTTCTGCACCTACATAAAACATTTGCCAACTTTTGCCCAACATTTCTTCGAGGGAATTGTAACCATACATTTTGAGTTTAGCTGCGTTGGCATAAATCACCTCTCCGCTGGCATTGATAATACCGATGCCTTCGGAAGCCGCTTCCATTGCTGCGGCTTGTCGCTGGAGTTTTGACTCGAAACGTTTGCGGCGGGTGATGTCGCGGACGATCCCGATAATTTCGTTATCCGTGCAGAACACAATTCTCGCTTCAAAATCGCACATTACCTCATTAATTGGCAGTTGATATTCTACAACTTGAATCTCGCCGGTGTCGATCGCTTGTTGGTTGCCGGACAAGATTTTTTCAGCAAAAGCAGGCGGCAATATGTCTTGTGCTTTTTGGCCAATAAATATGTTTGCCGGTACTAGAGTCTGGAGGTCTTTTGCGGCTTTAAAGTCTACCAAAGTACCGTCGGCGCGACAGCGAAAAATCATGTCGGGTATCGCGTTTAAAAGAGCGCGGTTGGTGGCTTCGCTCTTGCGTAATTCAGCTTCAGCTTGTTTGTTCAATGTCACATCGCGGCCCCCTGCATAAATTAAACCTTCTTCGGCAAAGGGCGATGCCGTCCACGACAGCCATTTATAACTACCATCACGGCAAATATAGCGGTTTTCTAAGTTAATAACGGGGTTGCCGTTTTTTAGTGTTTCTACTGCGGCTATAGTTATTGCTCGGTCTTCGGGATGCAAGAATTCTAGAAAAGGTTTGGCCAGAAGTTCGGCTCTGCTGTAACCTAATAGATTTGACCAAGCGGGGTTTAAGCGTTTGAAATAGCCGTCAAAACCTGAAATACAAAGTAAATCCAGCGATAGATTAAAAAAGCGATCGCGCTCTTGCTGGGTTTGTTTTAATTCAGTGATATCCATCACCAAACCGTCCCAAATTATATCGCCGTTGGCTTGTTTTTCCGGTTTCGACGCGCCTTGCAGCCATTTCACTCGCTCGGACACAACTTGCCGCCACTGGTGTTGCCAAGCTTGCTGGGTTGCCGCTGAGGTTGCGATCGATCGCTGCAAGTCTGGGATGTCGTCGGGATAAACCGTTGCAAAAGGCAAATCCGCATTTTCTTCGATTTCTTCCGGTCTTAAATTGTAGAGCTGCATACTGCCCGAAGAAACATAGGGAAAAAATGTTTTTCCATCAACAGATAGCCGAAATTGATAAATCATTCCCGGCACGTTGGCGGCCATTTTTTGAAATCGAGATTCGCTTTCCTGTAGCGCTATTTGCTGGCGCTTGTACTCTGTCACATCTCGCATTGTTCCGACCAACATTTTAGTACCGTCGGCTTTATTGAAAACTGTCTTTTTTGTAGATATAATGCGTTTTTTGCCTGCGGAATCTGTAAAAATTTCTTCTGTTTCTTGAGGCTGACTTCTTTTGAAAACTTCCCGGTCTTGCTGTTCAAAAAAATCGGCTTGTGCTGCGGGTAAAAATTCGTATCCAGACTTCCCAATCAGTTCCGATCGCCCTTTGCCCATCAACTCGCAAAAAGCGTCGTTTAATACAACCCACCTGTGCTGCTCGTCTTTGACAAAAATTGGATCGGGAGTAGCATCGATCGTGTGATGCAAAAACTCTTTTGATGCTTTTAATTCATCTTCGTAGCGGTAGCGATCGCTCACGTCCAAAATTATTTTAATCATCCGGTCGATCGAACCGTCCCGACCGCGAATACAGCGCATCGAAACTCTCGTATAAACAATTTTTCCGTCTTTTTTGCGCCACCTTTTATCTAAAACATAGCCTTCACTTTTCCCAGCCAAAATTTTCTTTAACTGCTCTAAACTGGCCGGCAAATCTTCAGAAAAACTCCAATTTTCCCAATTTCCCTGCAGAAGTTCTTGGCGGTTGTATCCCAGCAAATCGCACAAAGCATCGTTAACTTCCAACCACTCGCATTTTCCGACTAAATCGGTGGAAATTGGAGGAGCAATAATCGCAATTCCGACGAGGGAATTTTCAACCACCGAGCGATATTTTTCTTCGCTTTTTTGCAAAGCTTCTTGGTTGTGCTGCCGCTCGACTGCGTAGCGGAGCGATCTAATTAACACTTCGCTGTCAATTTTTCGCTTGACTAGATAATCCTGAGCTCCGGCTTGAATTGACTGCACGGCAAGTTCTTCATCGTTGCGGGCAGTCAGTACGACAATCGGAGTATTTAGGCTGTATTCTTGTATTTTGACAATTGTACTTAAGTCTTGGCTGTCGGGCAGCGAAAGGTCTAGTAAAATCACATCAAAATGTTCACCGACCAAAAGTTCCTGCGCTTTGCTGAGACGGTCTGTACAACTTACTGATAGCCTTTGGGACTCAGCTCGGTTGACATTTGTTTCTAATAATAATTCTTCGATCAGCTCGGCTTCTGCTTGATTGTCTTCGACCAGAAGAACTTTAAAGCCGTTTCGCTTTGCGGGTGGGCTCAAAACTGATATCATATACCTTGTTTTTTGTCATAAGGCAGTCTAGCACACTATTATAGCATATAAAGAATTGTATAGCCACAAATCCCGCCGTTTCCACTTAAAAACTCTTTGGTTCAACAATTACAATGCACTCTATGCGACTGTGTTTTTGCTCTAAGTAGGTCAACGCAATCAGAGGAAAAATTTTTAGGGTTTTTAGAAGCTCGGTTTCAAGAGGAAACTAAGCTGCTGAGTATTTTTTTTGGCGATCGCCCCTGTGACCAGATTTTAGATTTTATACTTGAGATTTAGTCCACAGATGAATCGGGGAGGTTGAACTAGAATCTAAAATTTTGGGCGACTCACGACTCCTGTCGGAAAGTAAGTATCCGTTTTTGGGCGAGTTCAGCCGATCGCGCGATCGAACCCCACCCTTTGTTGTCCTTCAATTCCGCTAGCAACACCATCCAAGCGATATCCCCGCACCAATGAGCGCTCAACGCAAAAAAAGCGGTGGGAACTATCTTCGCTATTCATATTTTTACCAGTTCTTTTATGATACCTTACATAAACTCATTACTGCGATTTGTTTACTTTTTGCAATCAAAGAAAATATCTCCACAGGCCTTGCTATTTAGCCAAAAAGTGATAATCTTGAAATAGAGGCAATCGAAAACTCGGTTGATACAGCCTAGGAAAAAAATTGAGGATTTTTGTAACAAAATTACAATTCCCAAGAAACTGTCTTTTGTTTACTGTCCTTTGACAGAAATGAGCTGAAGTTGAGAGGAAAAAAGCAATGCTCGAAAAATTAGCAATTCAACAAAAACCAGTTGTACTTCCCAAAGAAAAAGCCTTAGTATTGTGGTTTGATGAAGTCGGCATCGCCGACATCCCATTAGTAGGCGGGAAAAATGCTTCTTTGGGGGAAATGATTCAACAGTTAACCCCAAAAGGAGTCAGCGTCCCCAACGGATTTGCAACTACAGCACACGCTTATCGCTACTTCATCGAGTCGGGGGGTTTAGAACCAAAATTGCGCG
>JARCMA010000248.1 GCA_030248405.1 Microcoleus sp. MP8IB2.171 | reverse complement strand
TAGCGAGTTACTATGACCCGTGAGAGTTTTCAGTTCTGAACCTGTCTCGGTGTCCCAGATTTTCAGGGTATGATCCCATGAAGCGGAAATCGCGGTTTTTCCGTCTGGTGCGATCGCGACTGCTGTTACCGAATCAGTATGACCTGTGAGAGTTATAAGGGATCTGCTACTGTCAATGTCCCAGATTTTCAAGGTATGATCCCATGAACCCAAAATCACTGTCTTGTCATCCGGTGCGATCGCCACTGCTGTTACCAAGTCAGTATGACCGAAAAGAGTTCGCAAACATCCTTCTCCTGGCTGTTCTAAATTACCCCTCAAAGGCCGCAGCCAAGGACGATCTTTCCACTCCTTTGCTTGTCCCAGCATCCCCTGAATCTGGGGCATTTCAAAATCCAACAACCTACCCAACAAATGCCCTGCAAGCTGTGTTTTATCCTTCTCCAAAACGTGCGCCGAATCGCGAATTGCCCCTTGAATCAATCTCAGACTTTGACTTTGCTCATCCGACAGCAACACATCAGAAATTCTCGCCAAATCGTAATCATCAATTAGCGCTTGTACCCCCAACACCTCCAGTTTCTCAATAAAACCGAAATCCGTCAACCAAGCACAATAACGATCGAAATCCTGCAACACCTGAACAAAATCCCTGGGTTGATATTTCAAAAAATATTCCCGATCGCTTTGACTCTGCTGCGCCAACCACGCACCTAACTTGCTCATATCGGCGATCCTTCCAACCTGTTATTAATACTTTGGCGGTTAATCTCTTTCACATCCACTCCAGCAGATTGCACAGTTTCATTTTTTTCCAGAAACTCGCGAAAGGTGTTGTGATAAATGTTGTAGCGAATTTCCCCGTTTACCTGTTCCTGTCGCAAAAAAGAATTCCATTTCTGTAGTACCTGCTGTACTTTAAAATCCGTCTCTCGCACCGATTTAGCAATCCAGCCGCGATCAACAGCTTCGTGAGCTTTCGACAGCACGTAGATAATCTTAACTTTCAATTCCAGCAGAGGATCGTCTTCACTGCCTATCATCTGTGCCCAGTGTTTTTGATAATATTCCTGCAAACCCGCTGGCAAATCGTTTAAATTCACATCATTGTAAGTACCGCCTTCAATTTCATCCAGAATGTAGCGGAGATAGATAAATTTCTTTTCACTTTTTTCAGCTACCGCCGTCACAAACTGTTCCCGCTGCAAATTTCGACCCTTAATCCAATCCTGAATTAACTGGCTTCTCTCCGTGCGTTTTGCCAGATAAGCCTTGACATCTTCCAGACTTTCTGCACTGTATTTCATTAAATCAAAAACCGTCTTGTTAGCTGTCGGCATTGTCAGAAATTCCGGTCGCTTGGAAACAAGAAAATAAACGTTATCCGGCAAATCATTAGGCAAATACGAAACATTGCTACCGCTAGTTTGAGCCTTCCAATCAACTTCATCCAGCGCATCCACCACAAAAATTATTTTTTTGTCCCTGCTAGACTTAGCGCTAACTTCCTTCAGCAAATCACATAGAAAGATGTTATTTTTCAGGGCATTTGTCGGCAGTCGCGGATACTTATCTTTAAGGCCAAAACCTTCAATCAACTGAGTGCAAGCATTTTCCAAAAAAGTTTCAGCGCTGACAATCCCGTCCGGTTGCGAGTTGAAATGAGTAACGCAGCGTCGCTTCAGCATCACCACACAAGCAGCCATAATCGCGCTTTTCCCAACTCCCGGTTCCGCCTCCAAAACAAAATAGCCATTCCGTTTTGTCTTCAGAAACTCATTAATTGCTTCAAACACAAATTTCCGACCGGTAAAGTCTTTAATTCGATCTTTAATAATCGTCTCTGACTTAACAGGAATCGGCAAACTCGGCGCAGCAGGATCGATATATCTTTCCAGCAATGCCCGAATCTGCGCCAAATCGTCGCGGATGCCAATTTCCATCGCGCCCAATTTCGCCATCACTTGACAAATATGTTCGCGAGTCGCCACCGCCTCCAACTTGTCCAGAATCTCCCGATTTTGCAGCCCCAAATCCTTGAGATCCGCCAAAGCAATTTGGTGCAAATTCAACAGCATCGCCGCAAACTTTTCTCCTCCATGCGCCGCATCTTGTTTCAGCACTTCCCGGTACGCCTTCGGAAAAGTTTCGTACAGTCTTTGCGCCACAAAATCCACGATCTCTGCATCAAAGGATTTCCCCTCGCTGCGGGCGAATTCCCCGATGAATCTTGCCCAATCTGCCGGTGTCAATCCCGTCACCCGATCGAACTCCGCAGCATCCGCCGAAAAAATCAGAGTCAGTTGCTCTTCGGAAATATTTAAACCCCTTGACAAATCTGCCCCTTGTGTGTTAATATTCTGCCAATATTCAGGAGTCTTCTCGGCTAATCGATCTAAATCCTGTTCTGGATAGGGCAAATTTTTGGTTTCGGCGATCGCAATTAACTCGTCCGACTTCGCCACATCCTTGAGAATATAGCCGATCGCCTCACCAGCAGCCTTACTCAAATCGTGATTATCAAGAATATTCGGATTTTTTGCCAATTTTTCAGCCATCCGATTCCCCAAATCATTAGCCGCCATATTCCCCGCGATACCGCCCGCGATCGTTGCTAAAATAGCAATGCCCCCAACGACGGGATTAGCCATCACACCCAATGCTGCTGTCACACCCGGATTGGCGATCGCGCTAGCAATCATTGGCGCAACACCCATCACCGCACTGCATCCAATAACCCTAACTTTAGTATTAGCTAAATCAACTAACGACATAATTTAAATATTCCCCGCACTTTGCAACAGTTTAGCGCGGTCAGATAATTAGTACAACGGTAATTAATATCACCTATTCAGTCGTCTTCAGACAAATTTAGCTATCAAAAATGGGTTTTCAACCCCTGGCGGCCCCGCAACGGGCTGGCGGCCCCATTGATGTCAACAAACACGTCAAACGTAGTCACAGACTGCTGTTTACCGCCGAGGCCTGATCCCCCCTAGCCCCCCTTAAGAAGCAGGGTGGATTAATTGTCGAGAGGCTAAATGAAGGCTATGAAGGCTATTGACCAACATTATACGAGGCATCTAACAGGTTTATCT
>JARCMA010000247.1 GCA_030248405.1 Microcoleus sp. MP8IB2.171 | reverse complement strand
CCTCTCCCCCTCTTTCTTTCTACTCCTTGGATTGGTGCGGCCCTAATAGCTTTAAATCCCCAAACTATTGCCTGGGGACGGACTGGCGTTTCAGATATGCTATTAGTCGCCTGTATGTGTTCGGCACTTCTGGCATTTTTCCTCGGTTACACCTTAGAAGAACAGAGAGAAAAAGCAGAATTTTCCACAGTTGCTGCATCGCTATTTCCCAATAAGTGGTATCTGACTTTTTACGTACTAATTGCCCTAGCAATTCTGGCTAAGGGGCCTGTGGGAATTGTCCTACCAGCGCTGATTATTGGTAGCTTCGGGCTGTATTTGGGAAATTTTCGACAACTTTGGCGAGAAATGCGTCCGGTGTCGGGAATCTTGATTATTCTGCTGATCGCCCTGCCGTGGTACATTTTGGTTATTTTAGCCAACGGTCAAACTTATATTGACAGCTTTTTTGGCTATCACAATTTCCAGCGTTTTACTGAAGTAGTCAACAAGCACTCAGCGCCTTGGTATTTTTACTTTTTTGTAGTGCTGCTTGGTTTTGCACCTTGGTCGATTTATTTGCCGGTGGCGATCGCCCGTACCCGTTTTTGGCAGCGCAGTTACTGGCGTCGTCAACCGCGATCGGCTCAATTAAGTTTATTTGCCCTATTTTGGTTCGGCTGCATCTTTGGCTTTTTCACGATCGCCGTCACGAAATTACCCAGTTACGTATTGCCCTTAATGCCGGCCGCTGCCATTTTGGTAACGCTGCTGTGGAGCGATATTATTGCAGGTAACGAGCTCAAAAACAGGCCGGGAAAGTTAGAAAAAAAACCGAATTCTTTACCGCGAGGGCTGTTAGTCACATACATTTTCAATGTCGTATTTTTACTAATTGTAGCCGGAGCAACTTTCTACTGCTACAACTGGCTGGGAGACGATCCAGCAATGCCCAATTTTCCCCAAGCACTTCAGCAGTCGGGATTGCTGATTGTGGGCGGTGCGATTTGGATAACTGCTGCATTGGCGATCGGGCTTTTGCTCTGGAAGCGGAAACAGCGCTGGATTTTGGTTGCTAATTTCATCGGCTTAGTAGCATTTATCATTTTTGGTCTCACTCCCGTCTACAATTTGGTCGATCTCAACCGCCAGTTACCTCTGAGACAGTTAGCGCAGGTTATTGTTCAACAAAAACTGCCGGGGGAAGAGTTGATCATGGTTGGTTTCTGGAAACCAAGTCTGGTTTTTTACACTGAGGGGCCGGTGACTTACTACCGAGCTGTCAATAAGGCGATCGACTATATTCAGGAATCGAAAAATCCAATTTCTCCCTCTATTTTGGTGCTGGGATATCCAGAAAAGTTTGTGCAATTAGGATTGCAGCCCAATCAATATCAATTGTTGGACAGTCGCGGCGCGTACCAACTCGCTAGGGTTCCGAGAAATGCGTTTTTGAAGTAGTGTAGGGTGCTGCGGTTTGGGCGATCGATCCTCAGACAAGGTATGATGTTGCAATTGCGGTACAATCTACTTACTACCTAAAACTAGAAGCTAGGAGCCAACAATGGTTTCAATCCTTAACAAGCCATCCTCGTTAATTCATGAGATTTGCATTGAAAAAGTCGATCGGTGGAAGTTGTTCAAATTTAGTGAATCGCTCCAACACCGCATGGAACAATTGTTAGAGAAGAAAAAGGCAGATCAACTAATGGCAGAAGAGGTAGCGGAACTAGATACAATTGGGGAATTAGATCGCATCTTTACCCACATCAATGCAATGATGTTGGATGGCTCAGATGTCAATCAGTGATCCGACGAGACAGGCGGTTCGAGAAAGAGCGAGGTATTTATGTAAATACTGTCATTCCCCAGAACGTCTGAGTGCGAATCGCTTTACCATCGATCATGTTATTTCACGCTTTCTAAAAGGCAATGTTTCTTTTATTTAAATAAACAACCAACCTGAACACGATGCACAAAATGCTTACCAAGCGGGTGACTTGGATGGTAGTCAAACTGATGAGCGAAAAGCAGCAACTCAGCTTTAAGCAGGCAGTTGTGAGACAAACTATATACTACGTCTCTAAACAGTTACTACCCGAAGAGAAAGATAAAGGAGAACGCTACTTCATCTCCTTAGCCAATCAATGGCTTAAGCAGCCGACAGAGGAAAATGCCCAAAAAGCTTCAATGGCGGTTGCCTGCGATTATATAGATGGAGGTATGAGATATTTCGATTATCCATCATATTTCCTTACACCTGCTGAGGCAGCGGCCAGTAGTGCATATGGTGCAACACAATGCGCCTTAACAGCATCGGGAAACGATTCGCGAGGCGCCTATCAATGGCAAATTACTGCTGCATGGGCTATTTTGAATAACAAAGAACCACCCCTGCTGAAATAGAAATGCTTACTTAATCAATATTCCGACGTACTAACATCCGCTTAAAGCTAGTATAAAACATAGAAGCGGCTCTCCTGTACTGATGATGACAATTAGCCTGCCATCTGTTCCACATATTGACCTGCTCTAGTCCCAATGACCATTGTTATCGGTTCCGTTAATACTGAATACTCTTCAATTCTATATTATCAAAACACACTTCTTTTCGTTAATAAGCACATTTTTGACAAACCTGGAGGAAAACTATGTCCTACATCTAGGGGCTTAGAATGCAACCTAACACTACGGAGGTGCGAGCAATACCGATCAATACAATGATGCAATCCGGGCGATCGCCCTTTGGAGTGGTGAGTTGGTTAACTAGACGTGCCATAATCAGCCATATTCTCTGGTACGCGATCGCCTGAACCTATGGATGCGCTAATCGGCAAAAGTTTACAAAGTGGAAAATACACCCTAGAAAAAGAACTAGGGCGGGGCGGCTTTGGGATTACCTTCCGGGCCAATCACCGCTACTTAGGACAGCCCGTGGTGATTAAAACCCTCAACGAATCTCTGCGGCGCGATCGCAATTTTGCCGAATTCGATCGCAAATTCCAAGACGAAGCGAGGCGATTGGCATCCTGCGTCCATCCGAATATAGTGCGCGTCAGCGACTTCTTTGTAGAAGACGGACAGCCATACATGGTAATGGACTACATTGCCGGTCAGAATTTGGGAGAGGTAGTCGCTGGAAACAATTCCCTCCCAGAAAATCTGGCAATTCTCTACATCACTCAAATTGGCGCTGCTTTGAAAGCAGTTCATCAAAAGGGCTTGCTACACCGAGATATTAAGCCGCAAAACATCCTCCTGCGCCAAGGTACTCAGGAAGTAGTGCTGATAGATTTTGGCATTTCCCGCGAGTTTACAGCAGGTGCAACCCAAAATCACACTAATATGGTGTCCGACGGCTACGCGCCACCAGAACAGTATTTCGCCCAAGGAAAATATACGCCCGCGACAGATGTTTACGGGCTGGCGGCGACGCTTTACACTTTGCTCACAGCACAGGTGCCGGTGGCTGCAATTTTGCGTACCAGCCAGCCGATGCCTTCACCCCGCGACTTGCGGCCTGACTTAAGTGTGACTGTCAGTCAAGCTG